>NZ_JAMXXO010000004.1:0-169338 GCF_024129115.1 Acinetobacter lwoffii | reverse complement strand
TTCTTTATACTGTCACTGAGGCAGGTTGGACATTTGATTTCTAGAGTTATTTGCATTTCTCTATTTTATCAAAATTCAACCTGCTTTTTTTTAGCATACTTTTTGATACACCACCGAATCCTTAAGCTAATTAATATTTTATTTGAAGAAAAATTTACTTAAATCGTCTGTTATGAAAGAATGCAAAGGTAAAACGTCGAAATTTTACATCTTTCATTTCAAAGATTTGGAATGGAAAGCATGAATACATGATTGTCGAGATCTTGTGTTCATGCACATACAATATTATTCATATAATTTTCCTCCTTAAATTTCTTTTAAAGATGTCTTTTTGTCGGAATAGACAATAAAATACTGTCAATATATATATACAAACTTGTCGAAATAGTCAAGTTTATATTGTCGATTTATGGTGTTTTATGTTGATTGAGATGGATTCTGAGCTATTTTGTGCACGGCTCAAAGAAATAAGAACACAAAGAAAAATGACGCAGCAGGATATAGCTGACAAAACAGGGATTCCATCAACTTCCATTTCTCATATCGAAGCTGGTGCTCGAAAGCCATCTTTAGAGAACTTTTTTAAGCTTGCTGTCGTACTGAATGTGTCTGCTGATTACTTACTTGGACGTACTGATCAATATTCAAATTTAGGTGCTGACCCCATTGCAAAGTCAATTCAAGGTTTACCCGATTCGGAAAGAGAGATGATCGAGAAATTTGTTTTGTCTCTACAGAAGTAATTTTTTCTTATTTATCATTTAAATTTAGTGAATTCATGACTCTTCTTGATCTAAAAGACTTAGAACTCCATTTATGGGAAGCAGCACATATCATTACTGGCCCGATTGAACTGTACCGGGTTTGTCTGAGTCCACTTTTCTTGAGAGAATGTCCCGATGAAAAAATTAAAATATTCCAGTTAAAAGGATGATTAAATTGCTCAAAATTCATGACAAAATATTTAATAATGAGAAACATCTCATAGTCTTTAAATTAAGCTTGAAGTAGAATTTACTATCATTACATTTGTGTAATCAATAGGTTGAAAAGAATGCTCAAGCAAAAACGGCTGGGTATTTATTACGAAAGTAGAATGTTGATTGTTCGGTAGGCTATCAGATAAAAACAGCAGAGATTTATTCGTGACTAAAAAAACCGAAACACTTTACAGTCTTTCAAGCGCAAGCCTGGCACCCAGCTATGAAATGTCAAGAGGAATAAAATAATGGAAAACGTATTCAACTTTAGAGATGAATTAATAGATGAATACAGTTTGTTTTCCAGAAGCTTTGTATCTATTGCTGCTAGCGACATAAAACAACTAGTTGAGCAGGAATACAATAAAGGACGCTACTGGCCGCAGCCTCTCATTCAGATAAACCCAAACTACCAGAGAAAAGGTACAGTTCAGGATTTAGCAAAAGATGGTGTACTCCACCCCGTTTGTGCAGATATTTTTAGGACCGGTAAAACTGAGGGAAGATCTGATCCTCTTTTCCTTTATAAACATCAAATAGAAGCTCTTGCAAAGGGGCAGCAAAAGCAAAGCTATGTGGTAACAACTGGTACTGGATCTGGGAAATCTTTATCATTTTTTATTCCAGTAGTTGACGCAATTCTAAAAGGCAAAGATCAGGATCCAAGTTTGAGAACACGAGCTATTGTCATATATCCCATGAATGCTTTGGCTAATAGTCAGTTGGAGGAGCTTGAAAAGTTTCTTGTTGATTTCCCTTTAAGTAGCAGGCCTTTTACAGTTGCTCGCTATACCGGCCAAGAAAGTAAAGCACAAAGAGAGGAAATCGCAAATAATCCACCAGATATTCTGTTAACTAACTTCATGATGTTGGAGCTAATTCTGACACGCTATGAAGATGTTGATCGCAGAGTGGTTGAAAACTGTAAGGGGCTAGAATTTCTAATTCTCGACGAACTCCATACCTATCGTGGTAGGCAGGGTGCGGATGTAGCTGTATTGATTCGTCGACTTCGAGAACGGCTCGCCGCTAATTCAATGACCTGCATCGGTACGTCAGCGACAATGTCAAGTACCGGAAAGCAAATAGATCGAAATAGGGTTGTAGCCGATGTATCCAGTAAATTGTTTGGTGCTAGAATTTCTGAACATGATGTTATCGGGGAGACACTTGAGCGAGTAACAACGCAATCAAAAGACGTTGCAGCGATAAAACCACTCCTTAAAGGTGAAATTGAAAAGGAGAGTTTTAGTTGGGGCGGATTTGATGAGTTTAAAGACTCACCACTTGCAATTTGGGTTGAGCTTAATCTGGGTATCGAAATTCCAGATGATGAGCCACCTAAACGTGCTAAGCCCAAAACGCTGAATTCTGCCGCCGAACAACTGGCATCTGACTCAGATGCTTCCCAAGAGCAAGCTGCCTTGGCACTGCAAAAGTTTTTAGTTGCAGCGCACGACATTAGAACGCCACAAGGGCGAGCCCCCTTTGCCTTCAAGCTACATCAGTTCATCAGTGGCCCTGGAAAGGTATTAGCAACGCTTGAGTCAGAAGGTATTAGAACCGTTACGTTAGATGCGCAACGTTTTGCGCCCGGTCGACAGGAACAAGCCATTCAATTGTACCCCACACATTTCTGTCGAGACTGTGGCCAAGAATATCACCCTGTTTGGAAAACAACTCATGGGCAAATCAGGTTTGACCCACGAGATATTAGTGAAATAACCACAGCAGACAATGAAGAGCTAAATTTTGGTTTTCTATGCCCAGAAAAGCCTTCTCAAACATACAAAGGCAGATTGGAAGATCTCCCTGAACCTTGGATTGATTTCACCAAATCAGAGCCAAAGCTCAAGCCTGCCTATAAAAAAGCTCGACCCGAAGAGTTCCAGATTGATCCCCAAGGTATTCAAGGGCGGGGTCAACGATTTTGGTATATTTCTGGAAAATTCCGCTTTTGTCTAAATTGCGCACAAGTGCATGAAGCGCATGGTAAAGATATAAACCGACTCGCAAGTCTTTCAGGTGAGGGACGGTCATCGGCAACGACAGTATTAACGCTATCGGCACTACGCCAACTTTTTTCTATTAAGGATTTGCCAGAAGGTGTACCAGATCCAAGAAAACTCTTGGGGTTTACAGATAATCGGCAGGACGCTGCGTTGCAGGCTGGACATTTCAATGACTTTATCTTTTTGCTAACGCTACGCGCAGGATTAATAGGCGCACTAAAAGCCAATAATGGTGTGCTGGACGAAGAAAAACTTTCCGAGGAAGTATTCAAATCACTCGGCTTTGATAAAGTCGACGAAGGTACTCTTGCTGAATATCTTAAAACACCAAAACTTATGGGTCTTGCGAGGCAAGAGGCCCAAAGAACTTTGCGCTATATTATTGGTTACCGCTTGGTTCGGGACCTGCGTAGAGGCTGGCGGTTTAACAACCCTAATCTAGACCAGCTATCACTTCTACAAATAGGTTACCGAGGTTTGCAGGAATTTTGTGCAGAAGATGAGTTGTTCGAGGGCTGTAAAAACTCGGTATTAGCTAGGTTGAATGCCTTTAATCGCCAGAATCTTTGCAAAGTCCTCTTTGATGAAATGCGCCGTTCTCTGTGCCTTGAAACGCGTTATCTCGATTCTGTTGAACAAGATAAAGCAAGAAACAGTGGATTCACCTATCTGAATGAGCGTTGGGCATTCGCACCTGACGAGAAACTTGAGACATCTAAGTTTCTGATTTTAACAAAGCGTCCAGAATATAAAGGCAAGCCAAGAACAGATTTAGTTTCTGCTGCTGAGCGTTCTCGGGTGATCAAAGTCATTAAGAATGCCGATTTCTGGAAGGGGACCTCATTTGCTGGACAAGTGAGTGCCTGGAAAGATGGCGAATGGGTTGAACTTGTTTTTTCCTTACTTGAGCTTGCTACACTTTATGGCTACATACAGAAGCACAACGTTGAAAAGGGCCTGGCGGGCTATCGTTTGAATGCATCCACTATGGAATGGTTGCTAATAGATGAGTTAAAGGATGAAGATAGTACAACTAACCAATATTTCCGTCAGCTCTATCTGAATTTGGCGAAATTGCTTAAACAACCGAACCATCCTTTATTTTACTTTGAAGCCCAGGAGCACACGGCACAAGTTGATGCAGGTAGGCGTCAATTACTCGAGCAACGCTTTCGATATACGGAAAAGGATCGGAAAGAATGGCTGGAAGAGCCGGGTCATGAAAACCCACTCGAACGTCTGCCCGTGATGTTTTGCTCACCCACCATGGAATTAGGTGTCGACATATCTGCATTAAATACAGTTTACTTGCGTAATGTCCCTCCCACACCCGCAAACTATGCTCAGCGAAGTGGTCGTGCTGGACGATCAGGTCAGCAGGCATTGGTCATCACCTACTGTGCATCTCTTAGCCCCCACGATCAGTGGTTCTTCCATAATGCGAATGAGATGGTGCATGGCGTGGTGAAAGCACCAACTTTGGACTTGGGTAATAGAGAGCTCATCGAAAGCCATTTACATGCCGTATGGCTTGCAGCGGCGGAAGTAGAGTTAGAAAGCTGTATTGCTCCATTATTAAATTTAGATGATGAAGCGAAACCACTCCAAGAATCGTTAATGCAAAAGTTGTCAGATCCTACTGTGATTGCTAAAGCTCGTATCGCAGCAATGGGTGTGATTAAGCAAATCGAAAGTGAGCTAAGTAAAAGTCATTGGTTTACTAAAGATTACATTGATTCAGTAATTAACCAAGCTCCTGTGAATTTTTCAAAAGCATTAGATCGATGGCGTGCATTATTTGATGCTACGCGTAAGCAAATGGATATGGCTGAAGATGTGGCAAAAAACCATACTGCTACAGACCAAGAAAGAACAAATGCTAAACGCCGTTGGGGAGATGCTGCGAATCAATATGGGATTTTGTTGAAGACCGGCAACACGCAGAATTCAGATTTCTACACTTATCGCTATTTAGCAAGTCAGGGGTTTCTACCAGGTTATAATTTCCCTCGTTTGCCTCTTATGGCATGGATACCAGCACGTGGCGGGAAAACTACAGGTAAAGATGATGAGGGGAGTATGGTTAGTCGACCACGGTTCCTTGCACTATCTGAGTTTGGTCCTCGAAGCCTGATTTATCACCAAGGTCGTATGTATCGAGTGATTCGTGCCAAGCTGAATGTAGGCAATACTGATCATATATCTGGTAATAGCTCACTCGCTACTATTACATCTCGTGTTTGTAGTCAATGTGGCTATGGGCATTTGGGTCAGCCTGGGGGTGGGGAGCTACTGGTTGAACGTTGTGAAAACTGTGATGCATTATTAACTGAAGAAGGCTGGGTAAAAGAGTTATATCGTATTGAAACAGTTGAAACAGTACCTGTAGAGCGCATTTCAATCAATGATGAGGATCGTCAACGGCAAGGGTTTGAATTACAAACCACTTATCGATTCTTACCGGGGCCCGATGGAAAAATTCAACAACATAAGGCGATTGTTGAATCAGGCGAAGACCCACTTGCAGAATTGACTTATGCGCCAGCTGCCCGCATTTGGCGAATCAATCGTGGATGGCGTCGCAGGAAAGACAAAAACCAGCTTGGTTTTTACATCAATCCAATTACAGGCACTTGGAGCAAACAAGATGACCCTAACAGCGATGATGATGGAGGAAACGATGAAAGCGTAATGGATAAAGTCGCAAACCAGCGCATTGTGCCATTCGTTGAAGATCATCGAAACCTATTGATAATTCATCCTGTCAAGCTGCTTTCTACTGAATCAATGGCAACGGTTCAGGCCGCTTTAAAACGTGGCATTGAAATGACCTTTCAAATTGAAGAGTCAGAATTAGTCGCTGAGCCGTTACCAAAGCTTGATGATAGAAAGTCATTATTATTTTATGAGGCAGCCGAAGGTGGCGCTGGCGTTTTAACTCGCTTGGCTTCTGAGCCAGAAAGCTTGGCATTAGTTGCTAGTAAAGCACTGGAAATTATGCACTTTCAAAAACCAGAAGGTAACTGGAACGTCAATGAACTATCAAAGCTGGAGATAAAGGACAATTTAGGCAATGCCTTGTGTGAAGCGGGCTGCTACCAATGTTTATTATCCTATTTCAACCAACCAGATCATGAAAATATCAATCGTCGTGATCGCGATGCGTTGGAGCTATTAGTCGCGTTAGCGAATGCAAATGTTCAACAAAGCTTGCAAACTACAACTAATGTACCAGTTAAAAACATATCAACAAACGCGTCGATCGATAACATTGCAAGGGAATTTCTCAATACCATTGAAAAGCAAGGTATCAATAAACCAGATGCGACCATGGTGCCAGTCTCTGGTGGCTCGGCTATTGCTGTAGCGCAATATAAATCAGCACGTGCTTTGGTCTTTACCAAATGGCCAAGTGACGAAATTGTTCAGCAACTTACCGATAAAGGCTGGGCATGTGTCAACGCATCAAATAGCGCGGAATGGGGAAGTCTATTTAGTGAACATGTCACGCTGTTTCATTCAGTAGGTAGTAAGGAAAATTAACAATGACACAAGAACATAACTACCTTCCGGGCAACTTGGTTCATGCACGCGGCCGCGAATGGGTGGTGCAAAACGAATCTAGTTCAGATTGGCTTCGCCTACGTCCGTTAGGTGGAACAGATGATGACGTGATTGCGCTGATTCCCGAATTAGAACTAGAACCAGTGAAGTCAGCTACCTTTCCCTGGCCAGATGCTGAAAAACCCGGTAATCATTCTGGAGCCCTATTGTTGCGCGATGCCTTAAGGTTAAAGCTGCGTACGGGGGGGGGGGCATTCCGTTCCTTTGGTAATATCGCAGTAGAACCGCGTGCTTACCAGTTAGTGCCGCTGCTCATGGCGCTACGCCTAAGTACCGTGCGTTTATTAATCGCAGACGATGTGGGTGTAGGTAAAACCATTGAGGCAGGTTTGATTGTCCGTGAACTTATGGATCGCGGCGAAATTTCTAAGTTTGCTGTGTTGTGTCCACCTCACTTGGTGGAACAATGGCAGTCGGAATTGGAAAGCCGCTTCAACTTGCACGCCGTTGCTTTAACCTCTGCCACTGCAAGCCGTGTTGAACGCCAAGTACCGCATGGTACGAGTTTGATGGATCACTTTCCAATTGTGGTAGTCAGTCTTGATTACATTAAAAGTGAGCGTCATCGAGAGCACTTCCTCTCAATTGCACCGGAGTGCATCATTGTCGACGAAGCCCATACTTGTGCGTCTTCTGGGCAGGGCAAACAACTGCGTTTTGAACTGCTACAACGACTCACAGCCAACGAAGAGCGGCACTTGATTCTATTGACGGCGACTCCTCATTCAGGTGACGAGGCTGCCTTCTACAACCTCATCTCTCTACTTAATCCAAAGTTTTTGGCACTACAAAATCGAACCTCAGCCAGCGATCCATTACGTCAAGAATTGGCTCGTCACTTCGTGCAGCGACGCCGTAAGGATATTGTCGAATGGCAGGCCGAAACCAACGATGGCACCGGTTTCCCACGTCGAATGAAAGCTGAAGTCACCTATAAACTCACAGGTGATTGGGGCAACTTTTTTGATGCAGTTCAAAACTACTGTGTTGAGTTAGCAGAAAGTGTCGAGCGGCAGGGGGAAAGTGATACGCGTTTGATCTGGTACACTACTTTAGCGTTGCTTCGCTGTGTGGCATCGTCACCGGCGGCTGCGGTGAAAGCACTGAGCAACCGAATAGAAGGCCTACAAACCGCTGATGAGCTATTAACCGACGAGCGTCTACATGATGGTGAAACCGACGATTTATCCGCATCGGATATTGAACCACCTGCGCAACTAAATAATCAAGCGTTGCAGGGATTAATTACAGAAGCAGAGCACCTCAGTGGTAAGCAAGGGGATCCTAAGCTAGCGGCGTTAATTCAGCATATCAATGGATTAATAAAAGATGGCTTTCATCCTGTAGTGTTTTGCCGCTACGTTGCTACGGCGCACTATGTGGCTGAGCATCTGCGCAAACAATTCCCTAAAGCCACAGTTGAATCTGTGACTGGCGAACTCACATCAGAAGAACGCCTGCTAAAAGTGGAAGACATGGCGGAAGGCACACAACGTATTCTGGTAGCGACCGATTGTTTGTCGGAGGGCATTAATCTGCAGCATTTATTTACCGCTGTTGTTCACTATGACCTAGCCTGGAATCCTACTCGTCATGAACAGCGCGAAGGACGGGTAGATCGTTTTGGTCAGCAAGCCAGTGAAGTGCGCTGCACTATGCTCTATGGTGAGGACAATCCCGTAGATGGTTTTGTTCTGAACGTCATTTTAAGAAAAGGTGAAGCGATCCAGAAAGAGCTTGGGGTGCTAGTGCCAATGCCGGAAGACGATACCCGCATCAATCATGCGCTGGTTAAGGCAGCTCTGATGAAACGTACACAACAAGCAAGCCAACACCAGTATGATTTGTTTGCAGAGGCAAACGAAATACTCGAGCCAGTTCAAACAAAGTGGCAAGACGCGCTCACAAAAGCCAAAGCCAACCGCACCGTATTTGCCCAGCGCCGTATTCAACCGAATGAAGTGTTGCCCGAGTGGCAGAAACAGCAAGAGTCATTAGGCACCCATGAAGATGTGCAGCGCTTTGTTAAAACCGCAGCGGCACGTTTAAATGCACCACTTGAAACCGGCCATAATAATCGCTATCGCTTTTTGCCACAATACACGCCCGAGAATTTACGTCAACGCCTAGCCGATGAAGGTATTGAACAACCACTTGTGCTTGACTTTAACGAGATGCATCGTAGCCACCCTTTAGTTAGTGTGCTGGCAGACCATTTGATTGAAGAAAGCCTACAAGGGGATAGTAATTTAGCGGCACGCTGTGCAGCAGCTGAAACCGACAGTGTCGACATGGTCACCACCATTTACCTGCTTCGTTTGCGCCACCAATTGGAATATGTGCGCAGGCGTGAACCCTTCCAGCTTATGGCAGAAGAAACCGTTGCGTTGGCCGTCAAAGGTCGCACGAATCCTGAATGGATCACAGGCTTTGAGGTTGATAAGCTCTTGGAATGCGTACCCAGCGGCAACCTATCCAAAGAGGCCATGACCCGCGAAATTAATTACGCCATTGCCTTCTTGCAAGAAAACCAAGCAAAGCTCGAAGCCTTAGCCGAAGAACGTGCTAATACCTTGCTGGACGACCACAAGCGCGTGCGTGAAGCCGCGCGCGATGTGGGCCAATACAGCGTAAACGCTTGCTTGCCGGTGGATGTGATTGGTGTGTACGTATTATTGCCAGATGCGCTGTAAGGAAAGACCATGAAAAAAATCAAACGCCAAACCAAAAGCGCATTAAACCTACCGAGCATTACTCTCGAAGGCACGCTCTTTCTACCAGATCAGTTAGAAAAAGCGGCGCTGGGGCAAGCCAAACTCCAAACGGAAGCCGACTACCACACCCCAAAAGGTCTGCGCTTGAAAGATGATTACAGCCGCGCTTTTCAAATTGCTTGTGCGCAATGGAAACACTTTGCACCCGCATTAGAGCGGGAAGATGTCGATGTTCAAACCGTTACGCAAACGTTTGTTGAAGAATTATTGCGTGATGCCTTGGGCTACAGTAGTTTGCGAACAACCGTGGCCATTCAGGTAAATGAACGTGCCTACCCCGTTACTTTTGTAGCGGGCCATGTGCCGGTAGTGGTCGCTCCGTTTAACGTCAAACTGGACGATAGCCTGCCTAACTTTGCCATTGAAGGCAGTAGCAGTCGTAAAAAATCAGCGTTTCAGCTGGCGCAAGAAATTCTAAACGCTAGCGATGCTCACTTATGGGCTATCGTTACTAATGGCAAACAGCTGCGCTTGCTGCGCGATGCCGCCAGCCTCACTCGCCCCAGCTTTTTGGAAGTGGATCTTCAAGATGTGCTTGCAGGGCAGCGCTTCAGTGAATTTGCCAATATCTGGCGCTTACTTCATTCAAGCCGCGCTGCATGTAATGATAAGCCCGAGCACTGCATTTGGGAGGCTTGGCGTGAAACCGGTAAACTTGAGGGCACACGAGTACGCGATGGTTTGCGCAATGGCGTAGAACGAGCGCTATTGGTATTGGGTGAAGGCTTTATTCAGCATCCTGCTAACCAGCATCTGCGCCAGCAACTGGATAATGGTGGGCTCACCAAAGATGCCTACTTCCAACAGTTATTGCGTCTTATCTACCGCTTAATTTTCCTGTTCACTGTGGAAGAGCGCGGGGTATTGCACCCAGCAGACGACAGCAAGCAAGCGCAATTAGCACGTCGTGCTTATGCACAAGGCTATGCCCTTGGTCGCCTGCGCGAGGCCTGTTTAAAACGCCGCAACCTCAACCGTTTCGACGATCACTGGCAGGCACTACGCATCCTGTTCAAGGGACTTGCCGAAGGCGAAACACGTTTGGCGTTGCCAGCCTTGGGGGGCTTGTTTAATCCTACCCAGTGTCAAACTATTGATGCCGCCAGCCTCAGTAATAAACACCTGCTTTTGGCCATGCGTCATTTACGTTGGGCCTATCATAATGGCACTCCAGCCCCAGTTGACTACCGCAATATGGGGCCAGAAGAACTCGGCAGCGTATACGAAAGTCTGTTGGAACTAGTACCAGAGATCGACCTCACCGCCAAGACCTTTGGTTTCATCGGTATTACCAGTGAAGGCTCTACCGCCGGTAACGCTCGCAAAACCAGCGGCAGTTATTACACACCGGACTCCTTAGTGCAAGAGTTGATTAAATCGGCACTGGAGCCTGTTATTGCACAGCGATTAGCGGAAAACAAAACCAACCCCACCGAAGCGTTATTAAGTATTCGCGTGATTGATCCTGCTTGTGGCAGCGGCCACTTTCTACTGGCAGCTGCTCGCCGCTTAGCACAAGAGCTCGCGCAATTGCGCAGTGAAGATGGCGCTGTAAAACCTGCCGATTATCGCCACGCCCTGCGCGAAGTGGTCAGCCACTGTATCTTTGGTGTGGACCGTAATTCTATGGCCTTGGAGCTAGCCCGTACTGCTTTGTGGTTAGAAGGCTTTGAAGAAGGTCAGCCGTTATCTTTTCTTGACCATCATTTACAATGTGGAGATGCCTTACTTGGCTTGATAGATTTAAAAGCATTGGAATATGGAATACCAAAAGCAGCATTTAAACCATTATCTGGTGACGACAAAACAGTGTGTACCGCACTGAATAAAGCGAATACCACAGCCCTAAAACAATTGGAAAAAGATCGGAAAAGCCCACAGTTTAAATTGCCTTTGGCACAAGCTAATCAACTTGCTGAATTGCAGGATATTGAGGCAATGCCACAAACAACTACTAAGCAAATTGCTAGACAAGAGAAAGCATATAATACCTTTTTAGAGAAAGCTAAAACTAACCATTTGCGCTATGCAGCCGATATGATGTTAGGTGCATTCTTAATGCCTAAAACTGAAGCCACGGAAAATGATATTCCGACTACCGCTAGTGTCTATTTAGAGTTGATGAGCGAGAGTCACAATGCTCAGCATATTGCTCAACGTGAAATTGCGATGAAAGCTTGTCGTGAAGCACGGGTATTTCATTGGCCTTTAGCATTCCCTCAAGTGTTTGCTCAAGGTGGGTTTGACTGTGTGCTTGGTAATCCACCTTGGGAGCGTATTAAGCTGCAAGAGGAAGAGTTCTTCGCTACCCGCAATGCTGATGTCGCCAAAGCTAAAAACAAGGCCGAACGCGCTCAGCGCATTCAGTGGCTTAGCGAAGGCATGTTGGCCAAGCATCTGTCACCAGATCTGCAACATTCTGAGCATGAATCTGCTGCTGAAGTGCGCTTGTTTAATGAATTTGTGACAGCCAAACGTACTGCTGAGGCAGCCAGCGCCTTTATGCATGTGAACGGTGATGAAGGCGGACGTTATCCGTTAACTGGTGTGGGGGATGTGAATACTTACGCGCTGTTTGCTGAAACTATTAATCAGATCACGCATGTGGCAGGGCGTGCAGGTTTTATTGTGCCGACTGGCATCGCAACCGATGACAGTACCAAGGCGTTTTTTGGCAGCATTACCCAAAGCGGACGCTTGGTCAGCCTATATGACATCGAAAACCGTGAAGCTGTATTCCCTTCAGTGCATCGTAGTTTCAAATTCTGTCTCCTCACTCTGGGAAGGGCTAACGTTGCTGAGTTCGTATGTTTTGCCACACAAGTCAGTCAATTCGCCGACCAACGCCGCCGGTTCAGCCTAACGCCGTCAGAATTCCGCCTAATTAACCCCAATACGTTGACCTTTCCGATATTCCGCAGTGAACGCGATGCTGAACTAACCAAAAAGCTCTATCGAGCTGCGCCGGTTTTGATCGAGGAAGGCAAGCCCGACGGCAACAGTTGGGGGATTTCGTTCATGGCCATGATACATATGTCCAGCGATAGCCATCTTTTTGCTGACTCCGGTGGTGATGGGATGTTGCCGTTGTATGAGGCCAAAATGATTGGGCAGTTTAATCATCGAGTTGGCTCTTTCGAAAGCAGAGGCGGCGACCGAGGTAACCGGGTACTTCCAGAAACACCATTGGAGAAATACCAGGACCCAAATTATCAAGTGCAGCCATTTTATTGGGTAAATGAAAAAGAGGTTTATTTACGGCTTAAAGATCGTTGGAGTAGGCAATGGCTTTGGGGTTACAAGGACATCACAACAGCGATTACAGTGCGAACATTTATCTCAACTGTTATTCCCTTGGCTGCTGTTGGAAATACTATGCCATTGATTTTTTCATCTTGCGACGATATCGGTCGCGTCGCCTGTTTAATGGCAAATGCCAATGCATTGGTGCTTGATTATGTTGTCAGACAAAAAATAGGTTACATACATTTGAATTATTGGTATCTAAAGCAGTTCCCATTTTTAACCCCCGAGCGTTACAGTGAAGCTGACGTTAGCTTTATTGTTCCGCGAGTGCTAGAGCTGACATACACTGCTTACGACCTCGCCCCTTGGGCGCAAGACCTTGGCTTTAATGGCGATCCGTTTGTTTTTGATCATGAACGCCGCGCCATTCTGCGTGCCGAGCTCGATGCTTGGTACGCCAAAGCCTATGGCCTCACCAGAGACGAATTACGCTACATTCTCGATCCCGCAGATGTAATGGGCGAAGGCTATCCGTCCGAAACATTCCGCGTGCTCAAGAATAATGAAAATGCTGAATTCGGCGAATACCGCACCCAGCGATTGATATTAGAAGCTTGGGATAAACTGGAAGCGGGAGAGCTGCACTGATGCTGACCCATTTAAAGCTCGAAAACTTTAAAATCTGGCGCAGTACTGGCCCGTTACGCTTGGCGCCGCTAACGTTATTGCTAGGTACCAACTCCTCGGGAAAGTCCAGTTTAATTCAAAGTCTTTTACTGATTCGCCAAACAGTGAAAAGTGATGACCCAAATCTAGATTTGAACTTGGGCAATTCTGATAACTATAAGCCCGTTTTAGCTTTGCCCTAAGGTGATATTATGGATGCACTGAAACGTACTTTAGTTGAAAAAGCTGGTCATGATTTTGGTTTTGAATACACGGTGTGTGAAACACCTGAATCGTTAACACTTGGATCTGCGCGCCACCAGTTGCAAGTGGACATCACATGCGTAAATGAAAACTACTGTTTGTTATTTAGTAATGCAAAGCAACAGTTACTCAATGAGCTGAAGCGCGATTTCCCAGTAGAGAATCGTGAAATCTTGATTGATTCTTTACAAAGTATGGCGGTTATTTTTAAACGCGCATCGGCTCTAGCTCATTCTCTTCCTAACCAAGCTGAAGATGACTTTGAATCAGTGTTGAAGGCTGAGCTGAATAAGCTTCCAGACAGTATTAAAAATACTGAAGTAGTGCGTATGGTTCACCAAAGGGTTGGCCAGGATATTTACCGAAAGGCAATGTTAGATTATTGGGAGAATGCATGCGCTGTAACAGGAATTGCATTACCTGATGTATTAAGGGCAAGTCATACTCTTGCTTGGGCGAAATGTGAATCTGATGCACAGCGTCTTGATGTTTATAATGGTTTACTGCTTAGTGCGAATCTTGATGCTTTATTTGATCGCTATCTAATTTCTTTTGATTGTAATGGTAAGTTATTGATGTCTAGTAAAATATCGCATGTAGATTTGGAGCTTTTGGGATTAAACAAAAATATGAAACTGCGCTGGGTTACAACAGAGCATGAAGTTTATCTTTCGCAACATAGGAAGCTGATGTATTCAAGAAGCATAGCCCAAACCAGTTGAACTAGTGAGCTTTGTATTATTTCAGACTTCATATGTACCGAAGCTACCTGAGGTTGATAAAGAAAGGGTGAGAGCTAGACCGCACGTAATAAAGAATGAGGCAGGCATTCATGTTATTTACAGGGGTAATGGTAAGTCCCAAAAAGGGAACTTAGAGAACTAAAAACCGCTTTTATGTACCTAAAATTGGACTTAATGAGAAGAGATGAAATTAACAAAATCAACTGCGCCGTGGGCTATAGTAGAGGAGTACGGAAGAAGGCTTAAACGCCTGCGCCTAAATCAGAACCTCAAGCAGACGGATTTAGCCACCCATTCGGGGTTATCACGTAAGGTGATCATGGAAGCGGAGAAAGGGAAGGTAACTTTAGAGAACCTCGTCCATATCTTTTATAGCTTAGATGCCTTAGATCACTTGGATGGTTTTTTACCTGAACCGCCACTATCACCACGAGAGCTTTTAAAAATGCGTGGCAAGGCGCGACAGAAGGCTTCGGGGGAGAAGAAAGTAAAAGAAGAACCGAAAGTTTTAGACTGGTAAAAATATTTAAAGCCCCTAATAGTGGGGCTTTTCGGAGATCCATATGAAAATGTGTATTCTTTTAGCAGTGCATGTTTTCCCAATCCTTTTTAGATGACTTTTGAAGGCTTTCAAGCCAGGTGGCTATTTCGGTTAAGTGGACAAAGTATTCAGAACGCTCGCCGTCAATTTTGAAGCAAGGGAAAGGTAAGTCACATTTGCTTGCTCGTTGATTGGCTGTCTTTATTGATAGGTGAGGCATGTAATCCTCAAGTATCAACGCTAGAGGGATAATTGCACGCTTATACTGCATAGCTAACATTAAACCAATATCAATTGCGCTAGGCAGTTGATTTGCTTTATTAGAGCTGCGAGCTTGATTCATTTTTTAGTCCTTAACACCTTATTTATTAAAAGGGCTTTCACCCCTTCGGTTACATCTTATTAAGTCTTTCTTCTAACGCACTAACCATGTCCATAACATCTTCATGCGTTGTATCCATGCGAGCTCTTACGCCATCCTTTTGTGCTTCAACCTTACAAGGTATCTAACACTAGAGCTTTTAAGTCCATCAACGGTGTAATCGAATTCCACTTTAACTACTACGCCATCTTTCGCTTGCACGGTAGTTGTTGCTTCATCAGGGTTTACCGCATCAATTTCCTGCACTACATAAGGTGCAGATACAAATGCTGTTTCAGTCTTGGTTGGCTTTAAATTGCTTGCAAAAGCAACAGTCGCTACAACACAAGAAGCACCAAAACGCTAAGAGCCTTCATTAGTGATTTATTTGACTTCATACTTTCTTTTCCTGTAATGGTAAACCGTCATATATCTTTGTTATCAGCTTAGGGTATGGCGGGTTTTTGTTTTTGTACATAAATAATCGTATATACCATTTCTCAAATGGTCAATAGTCTACTAAACAGAAATGGTATATTTGTTTAGTTTAAATAAACTGTATATAAGATTTTTTGGTGAAATGTTAAACAACAAGTAAACCAATAAAAGATAAGGAAAATATGGCGAATGTTTAGTAGTTAGTTTAGTGAAAATTTCCAGTAAAAAATTTATTCTTTTTGTTTGAATTTTATTCAAATTTATGAAAAAAAGCATAATTAAAGCCCACCATAGGTGAGCTTTTAAACAAAATTATGGGATTTTTTAGGGCTTACACCTTCGTGGTCATGTACTTAACTTTGCCTAGTACAGTGAGAGGTAGCTCGTGCGTCACGATGTACTCTTCTGTTCCACCATCACCATTCAGGTCGTAAATAATAGGCGTGGATGAAAGAGGATTTACTCGTAACTCACGCACATCACATAAGTCACCGATTGAGATTAGGTACAAACCTGCTCCTGGTTCTCTAATGCTTGAATCTATATAGAGCGTGGCATCACGCATCCCTCCAAAAACAGAGAGTGTAGTATTCAAAACCTTACACTGTCCTCGCTTAAATTCTGATTGAATATCAACAGGAATTGTTCTGTAAATCGATGATTTTTTACAATTTTCAATATCTTTTACTAATTGGATAGCATCGTTGTACCACGGCGCACGTGTAGTCACTTTATATATTAACTCTATCTGCTCTTCGGTATCGAAGAGTTCATGTGGGTTTAAATTTAGGATGTCACAAAGTATATCCAAATGCTCTTCTGAGGGCTTTATCGTGCCACTAATCCAATGAGATAAAGCTCCTCTAGTAATGGGTGATCCTTTCTTTTCAATAAATATTGATAGTAGATCTTTATGTTGTAAACCGTTGGTTATCATCGCGGCTTTTATGGCTTTCCCCATCTTTTCATACTTAGCCATATTCATATCTCATATTGTTGTGATTAAAAAAAGAACACTTGAATTCATCCTTTGTCCTAAAAGTTTAACTTAAAAACATGGGGAAAAGTATTGATAGAAGGTCAGTTAAACAAATTCACTAAACAAAAATGGGTAAAAAGTGGAAAAAAATTGGAGAAAAGTTGTGTGAAAAATGTGGTTGAGAGCTTGCAAAGTACGTGTACGCATTGTTAGTCTGCTAAACAATAAGCAAGAAATTGTTTATCGATACTAAACAAAAATAGGCGTACAAAATGACCTTAAGTGAAATAAGAATTTTTATGGGTGCTCGTCATGTACGAGAGATTGCAGAGAGACTCCAACTGCAAGTTAATACTGTTTACAAGTGGAAAACTACTGGCGTGCCTTACTCATGGCAAGTGATTTTTGCGAAGGCATCAAATGGGGAACTGAAAATCAGTGAAGATTTAATCAATAAAAAAGAAGAAAGCCCAGTTGTTACAGCAACTGGGCTTGATGTTTGTGCTTAATATTTCTAGGACTAAGCGAACAATGAATAATATAATACAATTTAGTTCAAAAAATCAACAGTTTGTGTCTGTGATAGAAGTTGCAGTATTAACAAACAAATCTAAGGGGAATGTTCTACGTGATACACGCACAATTCTTGTGACTCTTTATGGTGAAGGAATAGATGTTTTAAATTTTAATCATAAATATTTTCAAATAGTTAGAGATGACAGGGGTTATATGTCAGATATTTATCTGAGCAAAGACCTCACTATGGCTCTTATCACTGGCTACAGCATCGAATTGCGTTATGCCGTGATGAAACGTTGGAATGAGTTAGAAGAAGCACAGACCAATAATGCACCTGCAATACCTAAAACATACGCTCAAGCCCTTTTACTAGCTGCGCAGCAAGCAGAAGCACTTGAACTGAAAGAGCATGAGATCCAAGAGAAGAACCAAGCTTTAGCGATTGCACAACCTAAGGTGGAGTTCTTTAACACCGTAGCAGCACGTGACACCTTACAGACGGCTACTCAGGTTGGATTAACCATGGGTATGACTGCGAATGCCTTAAACAGAAAGTTGGAAGGTTATAGCGTATATGACAAACGCTCTAGTGGTCGTATTTTTAGTTCGTGGTTCGTTAATCATGGTTTAGGGAAGATGTGTACCACCCAAACAGGATACTCACAGGTAATGTTCACTACTAAAGGTGAGCAATCGATCTTCAATCAAATTATGCAAACAACAGCATTATTGTGTGAGGCGTAAGATCAATGGCTAGAGCAAGAAATATAAAACCATCATTTTTTATTAATGAGGATTTGGTAGAATTATCTTTTGAAACACGCTTACTTTTTATTGGCCTTTGGACTCTATGTGACCGTGAAGGTTACTTAGAGGATAAGCCAAAGAAAATCAAAATGGCAGTCTTCCCTGCAGATGATGTGAATGTTGATCAGATGCTTGATGAACTGCAAGAGAGTGGATTTTTGATTCGTTATGTTGCAGCAAATAGCAAGTGCATTTTTCTTCCGACTTTCAAAAAGCATCAAAATCCACACCACAAGGAA
The DNA here is from genome assembly GCF_024129115.1 of Acinetobacter lwoffii. GTDB lineage: Bacteria > Pseudomonadota > Gammaproteobacteria > Pseudomonadales > Moraxellaceae > Acinetobacter > Acinetobacter lwoffii_T. Next base: position 151,145 of record NZ_JAMXXO010000004.1, on the reverse strand, counting down.
ACAATAAGTGATGTGCCTCGTTACAACCTAGGGCAAGCCCTAGGTATGTCTGAGGCAAGCCCTAGACTAAAACTAGATCAATCACAGTTTGATGATCAAGGGTTCATGGGTTTTGCTAGTGAGGAAGAATATAATAATTACTTAAATTCAGTACCTTATGTTGAGCCTGAGTGCGACCTAGGGCAAGACCTGGGCATGCCTGAGGCTAACCCTGTGTCAACCGTGCTGATTCCTGATTCCCTATTACTGAATCCTGATTCCCTTAACCCTATTACTGATATACAAGAAAAACCTTCTTCGGTTGCACCGAAGTTTATGTTTAAAAACGAACTTAAAAAAATGGGTGTACCAGATGAAGAAGCAACGGAGTTTATACAAGTAAGAAAAGCGAAGAAATTTGTGAATACAGAGAATGCTTTTAAACAGTTATTAAATGAAGCGCAAAAAGCCAAATTGACTTTACCTCAAGCGGTTGAATTATGTTTAAAACGTCAAAACCCATGGGGGTCATTTAAATGCAATTGGTATCTTGGTGAACAACAGCAATCAAGAGGCAATACGCAAAGCCTATTTAATAACAGCAGAAGCACAATGCAAATACTTGCAGAACAGCGTATGCAGTTAGAACAACAACAGCCACTACATCCGTTTATTACTGTAAACCAAGCGCAACCGCTAACAATTGGAGCATATGATCATGAATAGCTCTGTAGCAATGAGTAAGGCACGTGATTTCTACGACATTATGCAGGTGCTTTATGGACACAAGTTCATTAGCCAATTTAACGGTATGACTGACTTGACTCGCATTTTAAGCATTATTAGTGGTTCGTTGGCTATGTTGACTGATGAACAATTTGAGAAAGGTTTAGCGCACTTAAATGCCAAAGCAGGATTTGGTGAGTTTTGCCCAACGCTTTCAGATTTTAAAACATGGTGTATGGCAGGTAGTTGGTGGACTGCTATAGAAGCGTGGCAACGTGCGTGTGACTATTCAAATCAATCTGAGGCTGAGTTAGTGGAAGGAAAGATGAAAGTCACCACATTAGCGAAGAAAGCCTGGGACTCTGTTTATTGGTTGGTTGATCAGGGAAAAACAAAAGAGGCTTTTAATCAATTTAAGTCACTGTATGAGACTTATCTCGCTAAAGCCCAGATGCAAGGTCGCCAACAGGAATGGTATGTGCCTTTAATGATGATCACCCCTAAAGCCAAGCCTGTTGCTGCACAAGACAATAGAAATAATTTACCCGAAGACAAACAACGCATATGTGATTTAACTGCAGAGTATATGCAACAAGGTATGGGGTGGAATCAGGCGTTTAAAAAAGCACAGATAGAGGTGCGAGGCTTTGAGATGTCACTCTTCAACAGGGTGGAAGAGTTGAAAGTACATGAAAGGCTTAAGAAGGGTGATGGTGGACTACTTAAGGCATCTTCCAATACCAACCATCTCACTTCATCAATAAGCGCCGTGTAAAGAAAATTGTGAGGAAATAGAGGGGTGATAAACAACCCCTTTATTTTTGTATATCCAAAATAAACAAAAATTATGTAGCTTTTTTGGAAGTTTAATACACTTTTAAACTAATTTTGTTTAGTAGACTGTGCGTCATGATCGTTGGTATTGATCCCGATTTATTTAAGTCAGGCGTAGCAATTGCCAAAGACCGAAAGCTCGTTGATTTACAGCTTATGACCTTTACTGAACTGTTTTTAATGTTTAGTGAACATTCAGATGAAATTAAGAAGGTCGTTGTTGAAGCCGGTTGGTTGGTAGCTAATTCAAATTGGCATGGAGTAGGTAAAAACAAGGCTATAAGCGCACGGTGTATGCGGAGCAGTCACAGGCACTCCTTGAAGCTGCTAAGCAAGAGATGTTGAAGAAGAAATTGGCATTCCAAAGAAAGCTCGAAATTATTGAAATGGGCGATGACTTTGAATAATGGGGAAACGCAAATGAACAGACGAATGAACCGATTGGAAGCGATATACAAAAGCCTGATGCTTTATGGTGTATATCGCCTTGAGTACACGGATGACTTTGTAAATGTCCTAGTTACCCATGAACACATAGACCAAGTATATGGACTCATAGAAGATCGTATAGGTGTAGAAGTGGATGAAGATCGCCTGTCTATCCATGAAGGCGTGGGTATCTTTTGTTTAGAGGGTAAAGCGTTCAGTTACTACTACCTAGGGGGTACGATGCTTGAGATGTATCAGACACTTGTAGAGCGTGGTTTGGGATACGATTACAACAAGATTATGGGTGTGCCTAAAGAAGATTTAGAAGTGATGCGTAAAATCGGTATATACGACAACACTGCTGAACAGTCTGATGATTTTTTAACTAAGTATGGCAACCTCAAACACTATATGCGCCGTGTGATTGAGGGTGAAAGCATCCAATTCGATGATAGATACAGGTTACAGTTAAAAGAGGGAGAGCAAGGCAAAGGCTTGTATATCACTTCTCGCTCTGAAAACCACTTTGCAGGTGACAGCGTGGCGACAGTGTATGAGACCTGCATCCAAAATCGTTGGTTACTTGAACCTATGATCTGCTTCTTTGAGATCCATTTATTGGAAGAAGAGGAAGAGTTACTAAACACTTTCATGCTTTATGATGAGTAATATATCTAGTGTAAAAACAACCGTCCATTTGAGGCGATTTTTTTATTGTTTATAAATTAAATAAATCTAAAAAACATATACTTATAAAAAACATTAAAAATATTTTAAAAAGGGTATTGATTATATCGTATATACGATTATAGTTGAAATATAAAGTAAACCATAACGAAAAATTAGGAAAAAAATGAAAAATACAATCGTTGTTGATGGTGTGGAATTCAGACTATTTAACGAAGATCAAGACACAGTAATTGTTCAACATCTTGAGTCAGGGGACTATCTTTTGGAATTTGATAGTGTCGAAGAGTGTTGGGAAGATGAACAAAACGCGGCATGGGTGAAATAAAGTTTAGAAGAAGAGGATAATACTATTGAAGACCTTGAGGCTGAGTTTTTATCTACCGTAGAAGTTTATACAGTTGAAGAGATTCTTGAGTCGGTTAAAGATGGCTACGGTTGGGCGCAAAACCTGGGATTGGTTGTAGAAGTTGAAGACGAATAATTTTAGTGAAAATTTAAGCCACCTTTCGAGGTGGTTTTTTTATGCTTGGAATACGGCGCTGTGGGGCATTGGTTAGGGCCTTAACCTAAACCTAAAATCCCTTGGATTTTAGGTGATAGCAAAGTCAGAAAAGTCGGGCTTAAAATATGATGATCTCGGATTTTTGATTGGTATGCGCCGTGTAGAACGAAGCACAACTCAAATCGAAAAAGACGTATCGGATGTTCTTAGTTTATTAAAAGGGGCTAGAACGCCTCTAAATAATCCTCTACTGCCAATGGTGCTTATGTGTTCTGCCTGTATTGCCTGTAGGACTTGCTACGGCGCTAGGTATCGTGTTGGTGGGTGCATTGTCTAAGTTCTCCCCTCAACTATCTGAAAAGTTGACAGAGATTGAAGAGGAGGTGAAAGAAACAGGTGGAAAATTTGCAGACTTTGGATTCGATACCATAGACAGGATAGGAGCTGCTTTTGGTAATCAGGGGGCTAAAGACAGGATTGAACAAAGGGAAAATGGGCAGATTGGTGCAGGCAGTACCGCAGCAAATCGGTATGCGACCTAACCAATAGGAAGATGATCCAAAATTGGATCATCTTTTAAAATAATGGTTTATTGATGTATATACGACACAATAGCGCCGTGGGAAAAGGGATTACAGATGTAGTCCCTTTTTTCTTTGATTACCAGTTTAATTTTTCCATCCATTTAGGCTTATCAGAGTCATTGAATTCGTCAACTTCATCATCAGTCATAGCATCACAAATCAATTTGATGTGTTCAATGGTGGCTTGATCTTCGCCTAGGTGGTGAAGTGCGGATAGTGCCTCACAAACAATCTTGATTGGGTGATTAAACACGTTAGGGATTGGACAGTGGTGTATAAAAATTTCACGATCAATAACCCTCATATTCATCGTCCTATCGGTGGTATAGAAAGACTCGGCATATAGTTGATCGACAGGGATACCGAACTTTAAACAAGCCTTAGCACCGTGGATCTGTATTTTGTGACCATAAACCTGTTCACAGAGGGTAACAGCTTCAATTAGCTGTTCATCTGTAAGGTCATAAGGGCATTCATCAGACTTCATATATACGTGGTCGGTAAGAAGCTGAATGGCATCGGAGCAGTACAGGCTTCTTAGAACTTTGTTTACATCATTTATGGGTTCTTTCAGTCCTAAACAACGGCTAGAGAAAATAGATTCCTTCTTTATGCGTTTTAACTTTTTGATGACTTTAATCGTGAGTGGGTGGGTCTGTTCAGGGTTAGATAATAGATCTCTTTCATAAATCAAAAAACGATCTTCTTTTTGGTTAATATTTGCACTCCGGATTTCTTAGCATTCGTGCATAATCTGCGGATGAAATACATCGATTCAAACAAGCTCTCTGATCCTCAGTTCAAGCGATATACAGGCATCTCATGGTCAACTTTCTATTTGATGGTTGAGCAATTGCAGAAGCATGTCTGTGCCAAAGGCAGACCGCCCAAGTTAAGCCTGGAGGATCAGGTTCTGCTCTGTCTGAGCTATTGGCGGGAATACCGAACCTTATTTCACGTTGCGACGAGTTACGGGGTTTCAGAGCCCACAGCCTCAAGAATTGTCCGTCATGTTGAAGACTGCCTGATTCGGTCCAATCTGTTTAATTTACCCAAAGATTTACCCGAGGGCGAAGGCATCGACTGGAATGTTGTGATCGTGGATGCCACGGAAATTCCAATCCAAAGGCCTAAAAAAACAGAAGAAAAGCTATAGCGGCAAGAAAAAGACCCATAAGCAAGGTAAGGTCACTATTACTGCAAAAGTAAAAGACGGTGACATTAAGGCGAATACCACAGTAATTGTTCGCTAATAACAGAACTCCATAAAGAGACATACATGCAGGAATTTACCAATTATCCAATTCAATTATTGGAATTTGGATCTGTTACTGATGCGGTGCCTCCAACCCAAAAGCCTGTCGATTTACTTGAATATCTTATTAAGACCTATACCACAAAAGGTATTGGACTTTACAATGGGTTCTGGTTCTACTGGCGTAGCTTGCATGAATACAGGGCGCAAATTCATTGGTATCGAGTTAGATAACGAATATTTTGAAATAGCTAATAAACGTATTAATGAGGCTAAATTCTTAATGGATTTTAGCGCCGTGGGAAAAAGGACTGCTTTAGGTAGTCATTTTTTTGATCATTCAAAAATAAATCATAAAATAAAACATACGCTTATATTGTTATTGAGTGTTATAAAATATTGACATAAACGTATATACGACGTTATTTTTATAGGCATAAATAAACAATATTAATTATGGTGTGAAAATGACAGATGATGCAGCAATAAATAAAAGATCAAGATTAATTAAAGAACAGTATGAGAATAAACGAGTAATGAAACCTATCTCGTTTAATATCTATAAGGATAAAGAACTTTTAGATCACGCAAATACGATTAAGGACTTTTCAAATTGGGTAAAAGATAAAATCCGAGAGGATATGGAAAAAGCCAAAGTTAAAACCAAGGCTAGTAAAGCTAAAGAAGAGGCTAATACCGAGAATACATCCGAAGCCTAGTAATCCTTTATTAAACTGTACAAAGCGCCGTGTGGCGCTTTTTTAATGCCATTAAAAAGCCATTCTGATTATTTTTATTGCCAATCATTCACACTTAAACGCCAATAAGTGGTTCTAACAGGCAATCCACTGCAAAACCTATCCATTGAGTAGAATAGGCTGGTACTTGACGTTATTTTACTTCCATTCCTTGTTAATTTGGTGTCATAGAATATTCTAACAGATCCAATGAAGTGTTTTGACTGCCAATATAGTGGAAATATACAACCATTCTGTGGCAATTCACTGCCAAAATTGCGCCGTTTGAAGAGTGAATTTGTTAAAAAATACCTCACTTTTTTTGAGCTTGATTTTTATAGTGTAACGAAATGCCCAATATGGTGTAATGCACTGTTTTTATGATGTAACACCCCCTAAAAATGGGTTTTTTATGGTGTAACGCACCCAAAAAAAATGCCATTTTTGTCTTGTAACGTACAGTCAAATTATCGTGTAACGCACCCATTTTTATAGTGTAACACCCCCTTTTTTGTCTTGTAACGGTAGACATATATAAAAATTGATCAAATTTGAGGGTTTTTCGGGATGGATTTAGGTGGAAGGTGGTAAGCATTGCACGTGGGTGATTAAATTTTAATCACAGTGTTATTAATTAATGGGTAAAAAGCAGGGTGCGTTTATACCAAAATCGGTCATTTTTAGGGTTCAAATTTATGCGACAAAATGAGGCTTCTGTTAGAGAGCTAATTCGGTATATTGCATTATTTAGCGCCGTAGGTGGGGAAAATGTAGGTGGTGAAGAACCTATAGGCAATGAAAACCTAGGCGATGATGACGATTTTGAGGAATAAGATATGAGTATTGGAGCATGGGCAGGGTTACAAAAACCCGAAGCCCTCAATATAAAGAACTGTACGACTTGGGAACACTTAGCACCGTCCACTTTGCTGTAGAACTCACGCCGTTTGCCAGAAATGCAGAAATAGCAAGCAAACAGATAGAGATTTACACGCCTGAAAGTAAGTGGTGGACAACCGAGAAAGGCCAAGCAGGCGGTACCTTTCTTTAATCCGTCATATTAAGATGCCATTTTTGGCTCAGAGTGTAGATTTTCACTTTTTGAAGCTCAGTCGGATAGTGTGAACATCGGGCATTATCAACTCAACTTCATCACTGGTAATGCTTCAAGTGAAATATCTATTCCCTTTGTAGAAACACGCAACGGCGCAATCCTAAACTCAGCACAGGCGATTACTCCATACCACCATATTTGGCACGCCATTTATAGATTGTAGCATTGCTCATGCCAAGGGGGAGTTACAGGTATCCTAAACTCCGCCTATTTTAAAATGGACATGATCTAGCTGTAATTAAATTTAGATATTTTCATGCAGAATCTCCTGTTTTTATCTTAAGAGAAAATTCTACTTTTATATTCTATTTTTTTAGATGGATACCTTATTAACTATTTGATTTAATTGTTTTATGTATATAGTATGGTGTTAATTTTGCTATATAAATAATTTTATTTTTAATTAGATACATAAGTAAATAAAAGTCTAGCAATGATTTAATTTTAGTAAATATAGGAGTTTTGGGTTGTGAGTGATGTCTTAAGTAGAGAGTTACAACATTATCAGGAAAAGATTAAAAATGTTGAAAAGTATTTACAAGAAACACAAAGAGTATTTCAACAGTTTGGGCAAAAAGAATTAAAAAATATTGCATCTACATTTGAAGATATCGAAAAGTCGTTAAACTCAGAAGGCGAAATTAAGCTTGTTGTAATTGGTGAATTCTCACGCGGAAAATCAACATTAATTAATGCATTACTTAATATACGTCTTTTAATTGCGGCACAAGAATCGACAACTGCAATTAATACATTTGTAAGAAAATTACCAGAAGGAGAGGATCAGCCATATATTCGTATTCATCGTCAAGATAGCCATGAAGATATAGGATGGGATAAAGATGAAGTTTTGGAACTGTGGAGTACAGAATTAGATATCAGCAATAAAAAGGAACGAGAAAAAGTAGATTATATTGAAGCATTCACGGCAAATAATCCCCTATTAAATCAAGGATTGGTTTTAATCGATACCCCAGGGCTACAATCAATTAATGCACATCATCAAAGTATTACAGAACGGGCAATTAATGAGGCACATATTGCAATTTGGGTTCAAAGCGTACAGCAACTTGGTGGTAATGCAACAGAGTGGAAATTTCTATCTAATACGGTTCAAAAGAATTTTAATAAATTCATCACAGTAATTAATATGTGGGATAGTGTGATTGATCCTCAAGATGATCGAGATTTAAGAGTAGACGTAGCAGAGCGTGAAGCGAAAAAATATCAAATTGTCAAAGATAATTTCCATAAGCATTTAAGCCATTTAGATGAAAGTAAAATAGCGCAAATTATTGATGATAAAAATTTAATAGGTGTAAGTGCTAAATGGGCTTTAGATAAAAATAAGATAGCACAATCTAATATTGATAAGCTTACACAACGTATTGCAGAAATGTTATCTACAGGAGAAGCAGCAGATGAAGTATATAAAAAGCCTTTAAATAATTTGATTAATATTCAGCAAGATTTAATTGAAAGCATGAAAGAAGAAATTTCTTTATTAAATTCAGATCAAAGTTTAGAAGAAAGAAAAAGAGAAAGTGATATGTTGGACAACGAGATTAAGATGCTTAATCTAGAGTTGGAAACAACAAATAAAAATGCTAAAGGAGAACATAATAGAGCAGCTGAACATTTAGTTAAAGAATTAGAAAATCAACTGATTCAACCGTTAGAAGCTTTGAAATTAGAGATAGATGGGCAGGTAACGAATCATTATATTAAAAAAGAAATTGATAAAGGTAATACGCAGATATCGCTACCTACTCAATTACAAGAGCAATATGATGAAGCTTTGGAAGCCATTAATCATCAAATGCAAAGGCAAAATGATCGTATTTTGGCACAGCTTGCTGATTTAAGAGTAGATTATGCAAAACAATTAGAGAAGCATGCTGGAGACTTACAACATAAGGTTGGAAATATTAAGTTTGATTTACCAAAGTTAGAACTTGGCTTTGAAATTGATCTAAGTGAAATTAATAAGTACATGCAACAAAATGCAAAATTAGAAAAAATAATTCAAGAGCAACAACAAGAGATCCATCGTTTAGAACAAGACAAGATTAAAAATATTGAAGATCCTATTGCGATGGAAAATGCCAAGCGAAATCTACAACGTGCTGAATTGGAGCGCGAACGATTAGGTAATCGTCCTAAACCTGAAATTAAAAGAAAAAAAGAATATAAGTCTCATGGTGGTTTGGGGGTTATGGATTTCTTTTTCGGTAAGAAGGAGGTTTGGGTTGAGGTAGAGGATCACAGCAATATGAATTCTTGGCAACGAGACTATGAAGGTCTACAAAGAGTGATTGCTGATAAAGATGCTTATCTAGAAAAATTACAACAAGAAGAAGCCGAAAAAAGAGGAAGACGTTTAAGTATTGAAGCAGCTCAGCGTAAATATGAACAAGAAGTGAAGAGGGTTGAACGTGAGCGCCAAAAAATTGAACAAAATGCTGCAGCAAGTAAAGATCAGTTGATTGAAGATACTCGAAATCAATTGGTAAAAAATACTGCAGGAAAATTAAAGCAGTTTATTCTTCAATTACAAACACAAGTAAAACCAAATGTGAGTGATGTGTTTAATGAACAATTAACCTTGTTACAGCATCAAGTCATTATACAACTTGAAGAACCTTTACAAGCAAAATTGGCACAACGTCAGCAGATACAAGTTTTAATTGAGCAAGGTCAAGAACAAATAAAACAGCGTCATGAGACTTTAGAAAAAGGCATAAAGGAAGTTTCTGATTTACTGTTAGTGACCCAAGATTTTTTAAGTAGTGAAATGATGAGATAAGGAATGTTAAACATGCAATATGAACAATTGATCACTACTTTAGAACAGTTGCCAACTTCTTTACAACAGTCTATAGACCAACAATTTAATATGCTTTTTGAAAAGAATAAGCCCTTGCGTTTAGCTCTAGTTGGATCATTTTCAGTAGGTAAAAGTAGCTTACTCAATGGGATGCTAAATGATGTTTGGTTACATGCTGCGCAAGAAGAAGCGACTGCTTTACCTACTATCATTCAATATGCGCCATCAACTGAAGTTCAACTGATTTACAAAGATAATTCAGTGCAACAAATAGATCGTAATCAATTTATAACAGCTACTAGAACTGCACCAGAGGGAGTGAAATGTGCGGTGCTAGGGCTTAATCAAGAATGGTTAAAAGATATTCAAGTGGTAGATTTGCCGGGTTTAGGTTCTATTTGTGAAAAAAATCAGTCATTTACAGTTGCACAAATTCAACAGGCAGATGTTGTTTTATATTTGCTTGCTCCACGTGGGGCATCCGTTTCTGATATTGATACAATTCAATTGATTCAGTCTTATGGTAAACATCTTTTGATTTTGGTTAATCGATGGGATGAAGTTGAACAAGCGATATCTTCAGGTGAAAGACCACCTAATTTAGAGCAATGGCAAAAAACAATTCAACAAGCCACGGGATATAATCACCCATTAGTTGTGACACATTATCAAGGTTTAAATCATGCGAAAATTTTTGAATTCATTGCTCAGGCCAAAGAAAATGTACAGCAGATTAGGTTACAGCGTTTTATTGCTGAAATAAGACCACAATTAGAAAATACTTTAGCTCATAATTTAGAGCAACAAAAAGCGAATAATATTTTAAATGAAGAACAAATCAAAGCATTGCATTTAGAGTTACTAGAAAAAAGAAATACGTTGATAGAGCTAAAAAGAAGTTTATATACGCAACAAGATCATGAAAATGTTGTGTTAGACCAACAAATGAATGAAATAATTCATCAGCAAAAGAATAGCTTACTCATTGAATTGGAAAAACTATCTTTATCTGAGGAGGAATGGGGTTCATTCATACAACAAGGTTTACAGCAATTACGTTTAGCTGTATCTATTTATATTCAACATATCCAAACATTAATGAAAAAGTTTGGTGAGATTGAAATTCCAGAACAAGCTATCAAAGCTCTAAACTTACGATTACCGACAGTCGAGCCAATTACTAGTAGTGATTTTTTACAAATTGGGCAATTAAATCAACTTCAAGAACAATTGAGTGTGCATCAAAATGAATATCAACAAAAAGCACAACAGCAAAATTCAACCGAAAACTTAGATGACAGTATACAGCAACTTGAGCAGGCGATCGGTGAGTTCGCTAAAGAACGTCAACTGATGACCAATATGCCAATTGCTATGGTAGAAAGTCGAGTCTATGATACCCGTGGTTCTGATATAGGACGACAAGTAGGGGAAGTAGTAGATAATATACTATTCTTTTTGCCTAATACTGCAATTACTAAAGTGGGTAAAGCTTTAAAACTTGCAGATAAAACAATTAAGAAAATTCAAACAGCACAACAAACGGTACAAGATACCAAAGAGACTGTAAAAGAATATACGCCTCTTCACTTGCTTAATTGGTTATCAGTATCGACATGGACAGAAAAAATTGGGAGTCTTTTTGATCAACCCTCTGAAATGGCATATGTTCAAGATCCAGTTATAAAAGCTCAAATTTTTGAGCAAACACAGCAATTAACATTGAATATTAAGCATTTACGTCATGAACTCAACTTAAAGCAAGATATGCTTTCAGCAAATAAATTATTAGGTTTTGCTTTAGAGCAAAAACAGAAAGAAATTCATCAAACTCAAAAATATATATTGGAGTTAGAAGAGGAATTAAAATTTCAACAGGTTCAGGCAGCGCAACAGCAACAGAAGGAACAGCAAGAATTATTGGAGCGCTATCGTAACCGTGCCATTCAACAATGGATGACGCAATTTGATTATCAAATTCAAGGCATTGAGCAATATCTTAGAGAGCATTTAAAGCATTATTGGACAGAAGTGATAGATAAACAACTCGAAAACAGAATGTTAGAGATAGAAGATATTCAGCAACAAATGAAAGTACTTCCTCAGCAAAAAGCATCTAATTTAAAAATATTAGTGCAAGAAGAGCAACAAATTAGACTTGTAATGGCTTCTTTTGCTTAAATTTAGAATGAGGAAAAAGATAGTGGAGTTTTCACTTAGTAATCAATTAATGCAAGATGTAATTTATTTTTCTGAAAAAATGGATCAAGCATTACCTAAGATAGAAGATGGTGTATTAACGGTACGTATCGTTGGTGAATTTTCGGCTGGGAAAACACGAGTTATTCGTGAACTACTTGATGATAAAATTCCTGAGAAATTTAAACCTATTAGCTCCCAGGAAGCACAAACAAAATTACAGTTAGAAATCAGCTATGCTGAAAATCAGCAATTATTATTGATTGAGAAACCAGACGATAGAGATATCGAAGTTAATATATTAGCATCCTTAGATGAATTTCCTTCTCGTGAGGCTGTTAGCGAATACGACCCATCAACCCATCGCTTAAGATTATTAATTAATGAACCAAAATTTATTTTGGCCAATGGCGATGGTTACTCAGAAGGTAATCAACCTAAAAAGCTATTTTTAATCGATACTCCTGGTTGGAACTCTGGTGAAGATGATTTTGCCGAGCAAGATGCCCAACATTATTTTGTAGGTGAGCATAATCTCGCCATTGTTTATGTGTGCCATGCAAATCGTTTAGATGGTGTGATTAATCAATGCCGATTAAGCAACTTTTTAGAAGTGCTTGGCAATGCCATATTTTTACAAGGTAAGGCTCATCTCAGATTAGTAATTACACATTGTGAGCATAGCAGTCAGGTGCGTTTAAAGGAAAAAATGCAACAACGCATTACTGAAGAATGGCAAAATTTGGGATTTGAGAGTGAAGATTTAGATCTAAATATTACACCTTTAGATTTTGAGGAAATGAATGCAGCCCAACTCAATCAATTTAGAAATGATTTTTGGGAAGATCTGTTAGCCCCTTTAGGTAACCAAACCTTTGACTTTAAAAAGTCTTATTCACAACAAATTTTACAATGGCAAGATGAATGGGATATTCGTCCAATGCTTTTTCAACATTTAGAGGTAATTCAACGAATAAAGACTTATATCGCACGATTATATATAGATGAGCAGTTTATTCATAATATGAATATGACTCGTTTAGTAGGTTTAGAACGCTATGCAATACAGGGGACATTATTAAGCCGCTGGTATAGTCAGTTGGATACATTAAATTTTGAAAGTCTTTTAGATGATATCAAACTGTTAAATTTACAACTTCCTCAACAGCACCCTCTTGCTCAATGGTGGTCAAATTATTGGATTGCTAAAATTCAACCAATATGTGATTTGTTTGAAACTTATGTGCGTAAAATGCTGGATACTATCAATCAGGTCGATGTTAATGTAAATGATTTACAAGATTTTTTATCAAAAAAAATGCTACAAAGTTATCAAAGCTTGACAGCTGAACAAGAAACATCATTCGATATTTTTATTCAATTAATTGAAGATAAAATGAGAACTTTAGAGTTAGATAATTTTGTTGCTACTTTATTGAAAGTTTCTGTATTGCAAACTCGTTATCAAGACCATTATCACCACTGTGAAGGTAAATGAAATTGACAAATTTTAATGATTTTTTTACCACCAAAGCTGAAGCCAATATTGTTGAAAGCTATTTAAAGTTATTGGCAGAAAATAACACTGATTTCAATGCTCAAATTAAACATCAGAAAATGATAATAGAAAAAGAATCAGATTTTCTTTTAGAACAGGTAGAAAAGGTTTTAGTTAATAAATTAGATAGAATTGAACATAAAATTAAGCGACTAGATGAACAATGTTCTGAAAGTCATGAAATAGTAAGAAGAATAGACCAATTTACTGAACTAGAAAGTGGTGTATGGACAGATCCTAAAAATAATTTGATGTGGTCACGTATCAGTATAGGACAAAAATGGGTGAAGGGTGAGGTAATTGGTGAATCATTGGATTTTGCTTTTGATCAAGTAGATAAAATATGTATGGATTCAAGATTTGCAGGTTTTAGTGATTGGCGACTACCAACGCAAGAAGAATTAGAAAGATTAAAGCTAGCAGAAAATGAAGCCGGATTTAAATATCAACAAGAAATTTTATTTAAACCCCAAAATAATATTTGGGGTAAGTATTGGTCTAGTTCATCTGATGAGAATGGTGATCCTATATTCATAAATTTTGAAGATGGAAAGCCATATGTTCCTTTAAGTAATACTTATACTAATTATATTAGACTAGTGAGATCGACTCGTTCCAAAAGTAAAAGTTGGATTGATTCTATAGTAGATACTTTGAGGAGAAGGTAATTACATTTTATAAATTACTAAAGGTGATTGCTTAGGTAGGTAAGCGTCCGCTGAACACACCTTATGAATTCATCCTATAAGCCTTAATTTAGTCCCCACTTAAAAACAAGTGGGGACTAAAATTCATGACTACAAATAACCAGACATCCATCGCATCTCTTGCGAAAAAACGAAGAACATACAGTGCTGAATTTAAACAGCAGATCGTTCAGGCTTGTAAAGCACCGGACGTTTCAATTGCTTCGGTCGCTTTGCAACATGGATTGAATACAAATCTTGTATCCAAATGGATTCGCTTAATTGATGGTAAGCCAGGGAATGATCGCTCACCACTACCGAATAAACCTGCATTTATTGCCTTATCTTGCTCTGCACCATTAGATCCTACTCCTACTGACATGTTAACGGTTCAAATTACTTTACCCCACTCAAAAGCAGAAATTGGCTTGAAATGGCAAGTATCAGAAATATCTGCTTTAGCAGAATTACTCAAGGCACTTGCAACATGATCAGCATTGATGAAATCTGGCTTTCTACCCAACCTCTGGATATGCGAGCAGGGATGGATACTGTCATGGCTCAGGTGGTGAGAGCCTTTGGCTACATTAAACCGCATTGTGCTTACCTGTTCTGTAATAAACGTGGCCATCGCATGAAAGTGCTGGTACATGATGGACTGGGCATCTGGCTGTGTGCCAGGCGGCTGGAACAGGGAAAATTCCACTGGGCGCAGGTTCACCAGGGTGAAAGCATGGCGATCAGTCCGGAACAGTTACAGGCATTAATCCAGGGTTTGCCCTGGCAGCGCATTGGACGACAGCAGGTGGTCACGATGCTCTAAACCAAGCTCGGCTATTCTGCCATCCTCCAAACGTTCTATTTCATTCTCTTCATGACCTCAGGCATACTGCGGTCATGAATACGCTGCCTGACTTAAGCCAACTGACCCATGAACAACTACTGGAATTCACCAGACAGTTGGCTCTGCAGCATCAGTCTCTGGCGCAATCAAATCAAGAATTGGATGCCAAAGTTCAGCATCTTTCTATTCTCAATCAAAAATACGAGCATGAACTGGCGCTGTTTAAAAAGCACAAATTCGCCCAAAAGAATGAACACTTAACGGCAAAACAAATCCATCTATGGGACGAAGCGGTCGAAGAAGATATCGCAGCCGTTGATCTGGAATTAGAACGATTAAATGCAGATAAAACCGATGCAGCGACACAGAAAGCCACAGTCAACAAACCTAAACGTCGACTGCTGCCCGATCATCTACACACCATCCGTATTGAGCATGAACCTGCATCAACCCAATGCAGTTGTGGCTGCCAGTTACGTCGTATCGGCGAAGATATCAGTGAAAAACTGCATTTCAGACCGGCACAATTCTACAAGGAACAGTATGTCCGTGGCAAATGGGTCTGTGATCAGTGCGACACCCTGACTCAGCAAGCGATGCCCGCCTATGTGATTGATAAAGGCATTGCTTCACCTGAATTGCTCAGCCATGTGCTGGTATCGAAGTATGCCGATCATTTGCCGCTGTACCGTCAGCACCTAATCTATCAGCGGGCTGGCATTGATCTGTCCAGATCCACATTATCTGACTGGATTGGTCGCTGCGGTATAGAACTGGAGCCTCTGGCCAATGCCTTAAAACAGGTGGTGCTGCAACAGCAGGTGATGCATGCAGATGAAACACCGGTCACCATCATGCAGATGGGTGATGATGAGAAAAAACCGAAGAAAGGTTATGTCTGGGCCTATGCCACCACACAGTACAATCCAGTTCAGGCGGTGATCTATGAATTTCAAGATAGCCGTTCTGGTCAGCATGCTGAAGAGTTCCTGAAAGGCTGGCAGGGTCATCTGGTCTGTGATGATTACAGTGGTTATAAAGCACGCTTTAGATCAGGCCAGGTCATTGAAGTGGGCTGCATGGCACATGCGCGTCGTAAATTCCATGAACTGCATGTGACCGGGAAAAGTCAGGTCGCTGAACAGGCCTTAGTGCTGATTCAGAAACTGTATGCTATAGAAGCAGAATTAAGAAAAGAGACCGACGGTACAGCAGAACACCGCCGCGAATACCGGCAACAGCATAGTCAACTGGTGATGCAACAACTATATGAATGGCTCAACCAACATCATCTGACGGTCCCATCGAGTTCTCCCACCGCCAAGGAGATCAATTACACTCTGAAGCGTTGGCCAGCTTTAAGCCGCTATCTGGATGATGGCAATTTGCCTATAGATATGAGCAGCATTGCTGCGCAAGGGATTGAAAATCAGGTACGACCTTGGGCGTTGGGACGTAAGAACTGGCTGTTTGCTGGGTCACTGCGTAGTGGTCAGCGAGCGGCAAATATCATGACTTTAATCCAGTCAGCAAAGCTGAATGGCCTGGATCCGTATGCCTATCTCAGTGATGTGCTGAAAAGGCTGCCGACACATAAAGTGACCCAAATAGAAGAATTACTGCCACACCGCTGGAAATCCGACCAAAATTAAAAAATAGGCATGGGATTCAGCGGACGCTTACTTAGGTAGTCACCGAATTCAGTAATAAAGTGGCTCATGGCTAAATGCTAGCAGCGAATAAGCCTATTCCATTTTTAAGACGCCGCATCAATTGCTAAGTAAATCAGTTTACATACAGAATCATCTGCTGGAAAGACTTTACGCTATTTAAGGATGTGATTGTGTTGATGGTGTAGATAGCCTTTCGGGTAATCCCACCGAAAAAAGGATCTAAAAGTAGAAATTTCTCTTAAGATATCTTTTGATAGTATGGATACCACCAAAGCACTATCAGCAAATAGAGGTAGATTGCTGAATGATGCTATTGGTGATATATCTACGGCGCTAACCCAAATCCTAGGTTAAATGTCAGCAGCTTCTATGTAGTCAATTTTGGCTACATAGCGCTGTCTTTCTGAAAAACCACCATACCATTCATCAAATTCTTTTTCTGCTACTTCAATAGCCTCCTTAAAGGTTAAGCGATCATCCCTGTGATGGATATTTACATAGCGCCTTAAGGTGTTCCAAGAACTATGTAAGGTAATCTGTTCAAGTTGTGGGACAGTAAAACCATCTTCGGCATAACGAGTCGCTGCCTCGTGTCGTAAATCGTGAAAGCGCAGTCCTTGAATACCTAGGATATGGCAAGCACGTGTAAAGTAAGTCCCAATGGTTTTAGAGTCCAAAGGGAAGAGCAATTGATCACTGTATCCTAGTTCAAGCATTCTTTTACGAGTATCAGGCTTTAATACTTCCTCTATGACTTCCATACACTCAGGAGTAATTTTCATTAGGCGGTCAATTTTACGTTTATTGGGGTCTTTTAAGTTTTCAACTAGCCAGGTATTGTTGCTTTTCTTCCAGTTTATGAGTCTTAAACTACAAATTTCTGCCTGCCTGCGACCTGATGTAAGGGCGAACCACATAACCAAGTGCATAGGTGTTGTGCCTGCTTTACGTCTCCAATTCTTATAAAAAAAGCTTGTTAATCGCTGTAATTCATCGGAAGTAGGTAAGTGTGTCCTTGGAGTGCTACGACCAATAATTCTATCTTCAATTAATTGTTTAATTACTTCATCATAGTCTTCAAGCAATGTATCTAGGATTTTAAAACCACGTCCTCTTCTAGCATTTTTCAGCACGACTTTAAGATGTGCTAAATCTTTTTTAATAGTTGCGGGGTTGAGAGGGTTGCCCTCTGCTGAATATTCACCTGTACCTCGCATTTCGGCAAAATTATAAATATCTGTGCCTTTAAGTTGGTCAAGTGTGATTTCACCAATTGGATACTTTGCCAAGTGTCTTAAAGAACTTGTTTTGGTGCGAGCAAAATTCTTACCATTTTTATCAATGTAATACTCAATAGCTTCTTTTAAAGTTGGATATACAACTTCATCTTCTTGCTTCTGAAAGAACTTTTCAGGGCTTTCTGCGAACTCTGCTTCAATCTTTTTAATCCATGTCGTGGCTAATGATTTTTTACTGAAAGTCTTAGAACTGCTAAAATTACCTAAATCTGCTTTTTTAAGCCTTACGACTGCCTTGAACTTGACCTTTCCATCGGCAAGTCTTTTCTCCACGATTGTACCCATATAAGTTTACCCCTTGTTGTACCTAGTCCTAGAAATGTACCTCGAAATGGATTGTGGTACACTTTTAGGTACAATTCAAGGTGTAACTCGTTGTACTTCGTGGGGGTAAGTGGTACTAAATGGCACTATATGGAAAATTTAAAAATGTCCCAAAGCCTTGTTATTAAAGAATTGTTTGATAAATCAAAGACTACCCCGATTTTTGTCGCTCCCATGGCAGGTGTGACCGATCGTCCGTTTAGAACCTTGTGCAAATACTTTGGTGCAGGCCATGCGGTCAGTGAAATGATGACATCTGACAAAACTTTGCGCATGAGTAAAAAGAGCTTATATCGTGCCAATTTTGATGGAGAGCTGGCACCGATTTCAGCGCAGATTGCTGGTTCAGATCCCCATGATCTGGCTGAAGCGGCACGTTATCAGGTGGCCAATGGTGCGCAAATTGTTGATATTAATATGGGCTGCCCAGCCAAAAAGGTCTGTAACCGACTCGCCGGTTCTGCTTTATTGCAGGATGAAGATCTAGTTGCGCGTATTCTGGATGCAGTTGTGGCTGCAGTTGATGTGCCAGTGACCTTAAAAACCCGTCTTGGTTATTTGAACGGCCAGGAAAATATTATACGGGTCGCCAAACGGGCTGAACAAGCCGGAATTGCGGCACTGGCTTTACATGGCCGTACCCGTGAAGATATGTACCTGAATACCGCGCGTTATTCTTTAATCAAAGACGTAAAGGAAATGTTGAAGATTCCCGTGATTGCTAACGGTGATATCGACAGTCCGGAAAAAGCCAAATATGTGCTGGATTATACTGGTGCAGACGCAATTATGATTGGTCGTGCAGCACAAGGTCGGCCCTGGATTTTTCGTGAAATTGCCCATTATTTGAAAACCGGTCAACATCTTGATGCACCGAGTATTACAGAAGTGAAAGATGTTCTATTGGGACATTTGACAGAATTATACGAGTTCTATGGCGAGTATTCCGGCTGCCGGATTTCCCGTAAACATATTGCCTGGTACACCAAAGGACTGCGTTCTAGTAATGAATTTCGTCAAAGCATGTATCAGGTAGAAAATACTGCTGACCAGTATCGGGTAGTAGAGGATTATTTTAATGCACTGCTAGAACATGGTTTAACCATGAATGATGTACAAGTCGAGCAGGTGAATTTACTGGAAACCAAGTAATGGCGGGCAAAATTCAGCGAATCAAGTAATATTTTTTGTGTGAAATCCCTACCTTTTTTATCTTGAGCAGGCTGATTTTTGCATTCTGTTTACACTTCAGCCTGTCTAATACATAGCAGCACAGTTTGTTCACTTAAACTGGACAGGACTTGGACATTGCTTACTCAAGCTTCCTCTATGATGAATCTATCCAGATATAAACCAGATGTGATCCATCTTGTTTATCGTCATCATTGAGGGAGATCTGTAATGACAAATACCAATCGTCCAGTCACAGAGTTTAGCCATAAAACGTCAACGGAATTGCCACAAGAACGCAGTGAAGGCCTGAATATAAATCCAACTGATACCAATGCACGTCCAGATTTGAATACACCCGTGAAAGACAATCCTCGTGTTCCAGACATGAATGAAGGTGAGGATAATCTGGCTGCGACCAGTGCCGGTACTTTGGGTGGAGCTGCGGTAGGCGCAGTTGCAGGTCTGGTAGGTGGCCCTCCAGGTGCAGTGGTGGGTGGTATTATCGGTGGTGTTGTTGGCGGTATTGCAGGTAATGACATTGCAACACCTGATCATGAGAAACAGGCAGATAATTACCAGCATCCAGAGAACTTGCCTGAGGCAGATAATTATCGACATCCAGATCATTTGAGTGCAGAAGATAATTACTGGAGAGATGAATATCATAATCGTCCGTATTTCAATGAAACGCGTAGCACATATGGCGATCTAGATTACGATCGTGATTATCGCGGTGCTTACCGGGTCGGTTATGAAAATCGTCCGATGTATGAGCATGATACGGATTTTGACCGTGCCGAACCTGAACTGCGTACCAAATGGGAGCAGTTAAAAGGTGAGTCCCGCCTCAACTGGGAAGAAGCGAAATTTGCAGTTAAAGATGCCTGGCATCGTGTCACACGCTAATTCTAGATAAATTAAAAACCTCTCCATGTGAGAGGTTTTTTTATGATTCAATGATTAAAGATGCTTCATTTCCAGTACGAGCTGGTTAATCAAATCGGAAGCTTCCATTTCACGAATCTGCGCCACATTTGAACCTGCCCAGAATGCGCCATACCCTTGATCCCCATGTTTGGCAGCAGCAGCATGCAATTGTTTGGCCAGATCATAAGTATATGGATAAGCCGGAACATCCAGCCGATCGGGTGTATCGACTTCAATATGCCAGTGGTTAATGATGCCGCGTGCCGGACGACCGGAAATACTGGCACTGACTTGAGTGAGTGGCTTGGAAAATAGTGCTTTACGATAGGCATCATTGGCATTAGAAGATTTGCATTGCACAAATGCAGTTCCAAGTTGCACGGCATCTGCACCGAAATCCATCATTTGACGCGCTTGTTCACCCGTCATAATCCCGCCTGCTACTACAATCGGCAGGGAAGAATGCTGTTTGATCAGCTTCACCAGATTCGAGGTTTTAACTGATGCATCAAACTTGGTCGAGAAAATCCCGCGATGGCCACCAGCTTCAATACCTTGCGCAATAATGATATCAATTCCGGCTGCTTCAATGGCTTTGGCTTCGGCATAATTAGTTGCAGATACCATGGTCAGAATCCCGGCCTGTTTTAAGGCTTGAATCTGATGCGGATGTGGAATCCCAAAATGAAAGCTGACCGCCCGTGGTTTGGTTTCCAATACCAGATTCAGGAAGTCATCATTGTCTTTAAAACTCGGATAAATACACTCCAAATGATCCGGTGCCTGAGTGCCATATTCGGCAAATTTATCTTTAAACTGGGCAATCCATGCCTGCGCTACAGCTTCATCTACAGGCACACTCTCATGACAGAAAAAATTGACCTGAAAAGGGCAATCTGTCAGTTCCTGGGTTTTTAAAATCTGTTGTCGTGCAGCCTCGATACTACTGGCCCCCAGACCCAGTGAACCCAAGCCGCCCTGATTGGACACTTCGGCAGCAAGCTCTGGCGTAGAGACACCTGCCATCGGTGCCAAGAAAATAGGATGTTTAATTCCGAGATTTTCTAATAAAGACATAGATTTGCTCCTTGTTATGCTTTTACTTTGCCTTTGAGCACAAAATTAAGCAAATCATATTGGTTATTTTATTTTGAAATACTGCAGCATGGGTTACGTGTTATTTACATTTCTTGCGACACGCTACGTCGCCAAGAAGATAGAACTTTTATTAGCCTAGAATTGAACACTTTATAATAGCTTTTTGGTCACATATTCTCTGAGTTCATGTCTGATCGTATCCGTGAAAAACTGCAAATTTTAGCCGATGCTGCCAAGTATGATGTGTCTTGTTCATCTAGTGGTAGCAACCGTAAAAATAAAGACAAGGGTGTGGGCAATACCGGGAATGGTATCTGTCATAGTTATACCGAAGATGGCTGCTGTGTGTCCTTATTGAAAATTCTGTTCTCTAATGTCTGTATTTTTGACTGTTCCTATTGTGTTTCGCGCCGTTCCAATGACGTCCAGCGTGCAGCATTTACCGTGCAGGAAGTCGTCGATCTGACCATGAATTTTTATCGGCGTAATTATATTGAGGGGCTGTTTCTCAGTTCGGGAATTTTTAAATCGGCCGATCACACCATGGAACGGATGCTACAGGTGGTCAAAAAACTTAGACTCGAAGAAAACTTTAATGGCTATATCCATCTGAAAACTATTCCGGGTGCATCACAGGAGATCATTACCGAAGCCGGACTGTATGTCGACCGTATGAGTATTAATCTTGAAATGCCGACGGAAGCGGGACTGCAAAAATTTGCGCCTGAGAAAACCCATGCCGAAGTACAAAAAGACTTGGGCATTGTACGCGACCGGTTGATCCAGCTCAAAGATGAACGCAAGCTGATCAAGTCAGTCCCCAAGTTTGTACCTGCCGGACAAACCACACAGATGGTGGTGGGCGCGCATAGTGAAACCGATCAGGATATTATTTTGATGGCTGATCGGCATTACAAGGAATTCAAGCTGAAAAGGGTGTATTTCTCTGGTTATATCCCGATTAATCCTGAAGATAAAGCCTTACCCGCCATCGGTTCAGCACCGCCATTATTAAGAGAAAATCGTCTGTATCAATCTGACTGGCTGATGCGTTTTTATGGCTTTGCTGCTGATGAAATTGTCGATGAGCAGCATCCGAATCTGGAGCTGGATATTGATCCCAAACTCAGTTGGGCCTTGCGTCATCCTGAAGCCTTTCCAGTCGATATTAACCGTGCCGACTATAAAATGATTCTACGGGTACCCGGTATAGGTGTACGTTCTGCCCAGAAAATTGTACAGGCCCGCCGTTTTGGACAGATTCATATTGACCAGCTAAAACGCATGGGCGTGGCTTATAACCGGGCGCAGCATTTTATCCGCTGTGCAGATACACCGAAATTTAAGAAAGATCAGCAGTCCCATCAGATTCGCCAGCAAATTTTGATGTCAGGACAATCCAAATATCAGCAGCAACTTTCACCTCAATTAGGATTGGGTTTCTAGTGGCAAGTTACTGTTTTGATGGCAGCATGACTGGTCTGCTCAGTTGTGTATTTCGTGCTTTCGAGTTTAAAGAATTTAACGTGATAGTGACGGCCAATCCTCAAGCACAAACAGGTTTATTTGATGAATTTATCCATGTGGCCTCTAATGATCAGCATGGGCAGCGGGTGTGGCAGGGATTAAAGCAGAAAGTATCTTCCAGCAGTTTGCGTGCTTTTTACTATACGTTTTTGTCAGAGCAGGAAGCAGCGTTCCAGACTCTTTTTGATTTTGCAGTCTATGTCTTTCAAAACCAGCGTCCAGTCGATAAAGATTATGGTCATACTGCGGTGATCGGCATGTCGCAATGGGCCAAGCAAGTGGGGCGGGAAAAGCATCGTATGGAGGCTTTTGTACGCTTTAAAAAAGCCAAAGATGGTTTGTTTCTGAGTCTGGTCAGACCGGATTTTAATGTCTTGCCGATTATTTCCCGACATTTTCAGGAGCGTTATCAGGATCAAAGCTGGCTGATTTATGACGAGCAGCGTAATTACGGTATTTATTATGATTTAAGGCAGATGCATCAGGTCGAGATGAACGCTGAAATAATCGATCCACAAATCCGGATTGGTCATAGTCAATCATTCAGTATTGAACTGGATGATCAAGAGCTGCTATATGATCAGCTCTGGAAAGACTATTTTAACAGTGTGAATATTCAGGCGCGCAAGAACATGAAATTGCATATTCAATATGTGCCAAAGCGCTACTGGCGTTATATGAATGAGAAATTACTTTAAACAGTACATCAAGCTGCTTTCAGGCATAATAAGCATTGGTATATTTAAATTGAGTGTATAAACATGAAGGTATGGCTAACGTCATTAGCGCTGCTCACTGGATTAACTGCATGTTCGGAACAACCACAAAAACCGGTCGTAGATCCAGCCAAATATCAGGTTCAGACCGCACAGGAACTGCAGCAACGTTTTGATGCACTCAATGTCCAGTTAGCCCAAGACTTTCAGAAATTTAAGAAAGTCGAAAGCATTGCTTTCGCGCACCAGTTTCCTTTAGATGTCAATAATCTGCAAAGCTTGAACCAGCATCTTGTCAGCAGTACTGCATTAAAACCCAGTAAAATCGCCTATTGCAATATGATGAATAGTTATTTTTCCGATATGTACCGTTTGGGACATTACAATCTGGAACTGGTCGATGACATTAAACTGCCTAATGCCAAGAATGAAAATTTAAAAACCAATTTCTCTGACGCTGATCATTTTTATACCTTTATTCTGGATCGTTATACGACTTATCGTCAGGTCCAGCAGACCATGGGTTATGGCTGTAATTTAAAAGCCGCACTGTAAAATCTGAATCAAAAAAAGCCCATCAAATTGATGGGCTTTTTTTGATTTTAATCATTAGCAACCGGTTAGTTTTTCAGGCTGCGGTTTCTCATCCGGGAAGAAGATTGGACGAAGTTTTACCCCAATGCCATTGCCGATAAAGGCAAACACCAGCCACAACCAGCCATGCAGACTACCAGAGGCAATCCCACTGAAATATGCGCCGATATTACACCCATAAGCTAAGCGTGCGCCGTAGCCCAGCATTATGCCACCTACAACAGCAGCAATCAGTGAACGTTTTGGAATATTGAAATTCGGCGCAAATTTACCTGCCAAACTTGCTGCCAACAAAGCACCCAGCATGATACCGAAGTTCATCATTGAGGTAATATCAAACCATAATGATTCTGCCAGTGCTTTAGCATTGCCTGCTTTTTGCCAATAATCCCAAGAAGCTACATCAACACCCACAAGCGTAGCACCTTTGGCACCCCAAACAGCGAGTGCAGAGGTCACGCCCCAAGGACGACCTGCCAGTGCCAAAGTGGCAAAGTTGAGTAAGGTCAGAATAATCCCGCCCCAAATCAAAGGCCATGGACCACGAACAAAGCGCTTCCAGCCCTGATATTCACTGCGTGGCTCAATTTCCAGGCTGCCATGACGTTTCTTTTCGAAATAAACTGTTGCTGCAGCAATGATGGCAAAAACGATAAAGCTCAACAGTAATCCAGGGAGAACGCCTAAACTTTCTACCAGTGAAATCGGTTCAAGATGTGGCAGAGCAAACCACCAGTCAAGGTGTGAGGTCGCAATCACAGACCCGATACAGAAGAACAAGAGCGTCACCAGCATACGTGCACTACCGCCACCGACGGTATACAGCGTACCTGATGCACAACCGCCACCAAGTTGCATACCGATACCGAAAATAAAGGCACCAATCATGACTGACATGGAAACAGGGTTAACATTGCCTTTGACTGGGTTGCCGAACAATTGACCTGCACCTAAAGCGGGGAAGAACAGTAAAACTGCCAGCGCCAGCATAATCATCTGCGCACGTAAACCACGGCCGCGACGTTCCTTGATAAAGACACGCCAGCTCGAAGTAAAACCAAATGAAGCATGGTACAGGGTCATGCCCAGTGCACCACCAACCAAGAATAATAGAGCCTGATTTAAGCCTACGATTTGATAGGCACCGATTGTACCTATGATAAGCAAAATAAAAGCTGCCCAGACCGAAATATTCGACCGTTGGGAAGCAGCAACAATGACTGACATGGGAGATTAAATTTTAAAAATAAAGGCTGGTATTCTACTGAATTTCAGTTTAAATGCAGCCCGTTTTGCCGATTCAATCACAATTAAGTCATTCTAATACTTGATAAGTTTTATCAATTTATTTGATTTTATCGAATCATTTAGATAAAAATTGATCCCATCAAGAAATAATGCAATTTCAATTTAGATCATTCGATATTTAAAATCATCGCTGATAAAAAAGCCTGCAATCGCAGGCTTTTAAACATCAAGCTGAATCCTAAAATCAGTTTTCAGCTTTTTCCCGAACTTCTCCGGCACCTTCCTCAACTGCCGCAGCTGTTGCTGCAGTTGCTTTACGTGCTGCTTCCGCAGTGGCATCTGCTGCTCTAGACGTTGCAGCAGCTGCTTCGTCCGCTGCCTGAGCAGTATTTTCTGCGGCATTATCCATTGCTCGTTCGGTTTCTACCGCAGCCTCACGGCTGGCATCTTCCATATCATGACCGGCTTGATTGGCTGCATTTTCTAAATGCTCACCTGTGGTTGCGCCGGTTTCAGGCGCTTCTTCTTTACTACAGCCGACTAAGGCAACAGTGGTCGCCAAACCTAAAGCAATCAGTAATTTATTCATCGAGTAATATCCTTTTGTTGTTGTAGAGCTGCAATCTAATTTAGCAGCCATTTGTTTAGATTTATGCTAGCAAATAGATCAACATTTGTTGATTAACTGTAACTTTTTTCGATACTTATACTGTAATGGCACAGTCGGAAGTTGTTTTAAGTTTCATGGAATAGTGATATTCACAGAGAGGGGAGCTTCAAAACTATCATTCGACATGCAGATTATAGTATGAAGTTTGGTATTTAGATATTTGGCATCATGAGCCAGAGATAATTCTAAAAATGAAGAAATGAAAGACATAAAAAAGCCCGCATGATGCAGGCTTTTTTTAAGAAAAACTTATAGACCAGCAGAGGCTTTAAGCGCTTCCACTTTGTCAGTTTTTTCCCAAGTAAATGCAGTATCTGAACCTTCACGACCGAAGTGACCATAAGCAGCAGTTTGCTTATACATTGGCTGGATCAGGTCAAGCATACGGGTAATGCCATATGGACGTAAGTCGAAATGTTCACGAACCAGTGCAATAATCAATTCTTCAGAGACTTTTGCAGTATTGAAGGTATTGATTGAAATTGAAGTTGGCTCAGCAACACCAATCGCATAAGACACCTGAATCTCACACTTGTCAGCCAAGCCAGCAGCAACGATATTTTTCGCCACATAACGACCTGCGTACGCAGCAGAACGGTCAACTTTAGAGGGATCTTTACCAGAGAAAGCGCCACCGCCGTGACGTGCCATACCGCCGTAGGTATCTACGATAATTTTACGGCCAGTTAAACCACAGTCACCTACAGGACCACCGATCACAAACATACCCGTTGGGTTGATGTGGAATTTGGTGTCTGCATGGAACATGTCAGCAGGAATGATTTTTTTCACGATTTCTTCAATCACAGCTTCTTTCAGGTTCGCTTGAGTGATTTCAGGATCATGTTGAGTCGAAAGAACGACAGCATCTAAACGAACTGGTAAGCCATTTTCATAAGCAAAAGTTACCTGACTTTTTGCATCTGGGCGTAACCATGGCAAGGTGCCATTACGGCGTAATTCAGCCTGCTTTTCCATTAAGCGATGCGCATATGAAATCGGTGCAGGCATTAATACATCAGTTTCGCGGCTTGCATAACCGAACATTAAACCTTGGTCGCCGGCACCCTGATCTTCAGGTTTCTGGCGGTCTACACCCTGAGCAATTTCAGGTGACTGTTTACCAATCATGTTGATCACGGCACAGGTTGAACCATCAAAACCAAGATCAGAATGGTGATAACCAATTCCGTTTACGGTATGACGTACAATTGCCTCAAAATCAACATTTGCTGTCGTTGTGATTTCACCGGCAAGTACAACCGCACCTGTTTTTACAAGCGTTTCACAAGCAACCCGTGCATATGGGTCTTCTTTTAAGATTGCATCCAAAATAGCGTCACTGATTTGGTCAGCCATTTTATCTGGATGGCCTTCGCTTACAGATTCCGAAGTAAATACAGCGTACTCGCGCATAGTCCTATCACAGTTAATTTTAAAGACCCGATATGTTACATCGAGTTGCGCTCTAGGACTAGCTTAACACGACAAAATTGGTCGAAATTGTTTCAAATTATTGTGTTTTTAATTGATTAATAGAATTAAAAAAATTGATATATCTATTTAGACAGCATTATTGATTGAGGAATATGAAGCAACAATATTTTAATCCATCAGACTATTATAAAATTAAATGCTTAGATTTCCGATTAAATCTTAAAAAATAGATGATAGAAAAAATACAAAGCTCCAAATTTTAAATTTACTTAAGCAAGTGATCATTACACCAATAAAGCAGATTCAGACTGTGCGCCTTGCGACCAACTGTCTTGTCGATGTTCAAGCGTGTCTTCATATTAGCGCTAAGTCTTCCACATTAGCTGTTTAGGAATGGCGATATCTTTTGCTATGGACTTCTTGTTGGAGCAAGACTGTACGGAGATCAGAAATCATGTATCAAAAGGCATTTACCCTGATTGAAGTGCTGATCGTGCTCATCATCATCGCGATTTTAGTGACGATGGCTTTTATGAGTCATCAAGCTTATGTCGTGCGGAATCAATTAGTAGAAGTGTTTGAGCAGGCTGGAGCATATCGAACCCAGTTCATTGCTTCGGATCAGCACTGTGATGCTGGTCGCGAGATTGGTGGTCCTAGCCAATATATCGAAAAAGTGATTATTAATGCCGCGTGCCGGATAGAGTTCAAGATAGGAGAGCAGGGTGTAGATACTGCGATTCGCGGGAAATCAGTCGCTTTTGATGTTCATAGTGGTAAATGTTATTCCACTGATATTCAGCAGCGTTATTTGCCTAAAGACTGTCAGGTTCAATAAGTCTGCCGAAGTATAAAATTAGCCTAAGCAAATTAGATTTTCACCTGTATATCAAACAATCCTGCCAATATTTTATAAAATTTAGTATAAATTACATTATGAATAGATCAGTGAATTGTATAGATTTTCTTTAAAAATAATGATGTGAGACATATAAAATAGAAATAAAATCAGCATAAATTCAATCCTGTTTATCAGCTTAGAATCCAGATACAGACAAGAAAGTTAATTAGAAAATGCGGGATAATTCAATCTGAAGAACCGAAGCCGAAGAAGAAATGTGGAATAATTGTACGATAAGGCAAGAGACACTCAATAAACTGATAAATATTGTTGGTTAGTCTTTACCCCTCGCTGTTTTTTTAAGACAATAGACAACAGTTTTGAAAGTCTTTTCATCATTTCCTATTTCTGAATATTTTGGACTCTGATTTATGACAACCCCGCTTAATGAACGTCGTATTGCAAACGCAATTCGTGTATTGGCAATGGATGCTGTGCAAAAAGCAAACTCAGGACATCCAGGTGCTCCAATGGGGATGGCAGATATCGCTGATGTGGTTTGGCGTGAATTCATGAACCACAACCCGACCAACCCGAATTGGGCAAACCGTGACCGTTTTGTATTGTCAAATGGCCATGGCTCTATGCTTCAATATGCGCTTCTTCATTTAACGGGCTACGATCTTTCGATTGAAGATCTAAAAGCATTCCGTCAACTTCATTCTAAAACACCTGGTCACCCGGAATTGGGCTATGCGCCAGGAATTGAAACGACGACTGGTCCTTTAGGTCAAGGCATCGCGAATGCTGTTGGTTTTGCACTGGCTGAAAAAACCCTAGCTGCACAATTTAACAAAGACGACATCCAAGTTGTAGATCACTTCACTTATTGCTTCCTCGGCGATGGCTGTTTGATGGAAGGTGTTTCTCACGAAGCATGTTCTTTGGCGGGTACATTGGGTCTAGGCAAATTGATTGCTTACTATGACGACAATGGCATCTCGATTGATGGCGAAGTGGAAGGCTGGTTCTCTGACGATACAGAACAACGCTTTCTGGCATACGGCTGGCAAGTGATTAAAGTTGATGGTCACGATGCAGATGCAATCCGTCAGGCAACTGTTGAGGCGAAAGCTGAAACTGCTAAACCAACCATCATTATCTGTAAAACCGTGATTGGTTTGGGTTCACCAAACAAGCAAGGTAAAGAAGACAGTCATGGTGCACCACTCGGTCATGACGAAATCGTCTTGACTCGTGAAGCACTAGGCTGGACTGATGAAGCATTTGTAATTCCTGAAGATGTTTACGCAGCTTGGGATGCGAAAGCTAAAGGTGCTGAATCAGAAGCAGCTTGGAACGAAACATTTGCTGCTTATGCTGCAAAATATCCAACTGAAGCCGCTGAATTTAAACGTCGTTTATCTGGTGAATTACCGGCTGACTTCGTTGCAAAAGCGGATGCCTATATTGCAGAAGTGAATGCCAAGGCTGAAACGATTGCGACGCGTAAAGCCAGCCAAAATGCATTACAAGCACTTGTTCCATTATTGCCAGAAGTTCTAGGTGGTTCTGCGGATCTTGCAGGTTCTAACCTGACCCTTTGGAAAGGCGCGCAAGGCGTACAGGACAATCCGGCAGGTAACTATGTACACTATGGCGTACGTGAATTCGGTATGACTGCAATCGCGAATGGTGTTGCACTGCATGGCGGTTTTATCCCTTACGTAGCAACATTCCTGATGTTTATGGAATATGCACGTAATGCGGTACGTATGTCTGCATTAATGAAACAGCGCGTGATCCATGTGTATACGCATGACTCAATTGGTCTGGGTGAAGATGGCCCAACGCATCAACCTGTTGAGCAGATCGCATCCCTTCGTGGTACACCAAACCTAAATACATGGCGCCCATGTGATACCGTTGAAGCAGCAATTTCTTGGAAATCTGCATTAACGCGTGCTGAAGGTCCAACCGCATTGATCTTCTCTCGTCAGAACTTGCCATTCCAAACCCGTACTCAAGCTCAAATTGAGAACGCTGCGAAAGGTGGCTATGTATTGGCTGAAGAAAAAGGCGAATTGAAAGCCATCATCATTGCAACTGGTTCTGAAGTATCTCTGGCAATGGAAGCTTATGCACAGCTTGAAGGCGTGCGTGTCGTGTCTATGCCATGTGCTGAAGAATTCATGAAGCAAGATGCAGCTTATCGTGAAGCGGTTCTTCCATCAAATATTCGTGCACGTGTTGCTGTTGAGGCTGCACATGTTGATTACTGGTGGAAATTTGTGGGTCTTGATGGTCGCGTAATCGGTATGACAACGTATGGCGAATCTGCACCTGCAAAAGATCTGTTCCAGTTCTTCGGTATTACTACTGAAGCAGTTGTAGCAGCTATAAAAGAGATTACTGCATAATCAACTGATTAAGCAGTTTTTTAAAAGACGCTCCATTTTTGGGGCGTCTTTTATTTTTTCGCTTTTTAGCGTTGTTTTCATGTGGCAACTGTTAGAAGGTTCTCCCATAGTCGAAATGAAAGAGTGAGATGAACATGAGCTTGTATGAACAAATTAACGATGAAATTATTTTAATGGATGCAGGCGAACTCAAGTGGATCGGACAGGAGTTAGCTCTTGAAGCGATGGTTGCAGTTGATTTAATGCTGCAAGAATTAGCCGAAGAAAAGGTCATTAAAGTGCGTCGTAAAAATCATGAAAAGACGACTGGCCTAAAACAGGTTGATCGTATTCTGGTTGAAAAACTTTAAACATAAAGCATGAAAAGTCCCTGATTGGGGCTTTTTTTATGCCGGATGATTTTCATCTGACAGGTTGCTTATGAGCACCAGATGAGATAAAGCTAAGTTTAGGCCGCTATAAAAATTCAGCGACCACTATCGAAACGACTTAAATTAAAGAAATAAGCCAAAGAAGCGGTTAAACATGAATATACAGCCCCAGATCCAGATCAAATCTCTAGAGCAAATATCACAGCCGGAATGGCTATTTTTATGGCAAGACTATCAACGCTTTTATCAGACGCAAATTTCGGATGAGGTGAGTGAAAATACCTGGGATAAATTAACCAATTATGAATTAGATTCAATATACGGTTTTGCGGCCTTGATTGATGGAAAGGTCGTTGGGATGGTGCATGTCATCGAACATAACAGTAGCTGGACAGTAAGACCTTATGCCTATTTGCAGGATCTATTTACCCATCCTGACTATCGGGGAAAGGGTGTGGCGCGTAAGTTGATTCAACATGTCTATTAGGTTGCACAGCAGCGTAATTGCGACCGGGTTTACTGGCTGACTCAGGAATCAAATCATCAGGCACAAGCGTTGTATAACAAAGTCGCCAAGAAAACTGGATTCATCCAGTACCGTATGGATTAAAGCTCAAAAATTAAAAAAAATAACTTACAATTTTATCGTTTCATCACTGCAACAAAACGTTTTATCTTTAGGGCTGTAAACGGTTCCAGATTCTATACACTTAATAACATCCAAAACGTGAGATAAAAACATGAATTTCAAAACATTAGCATTAGGCTTGGCGGTCGCATCTGTAGCAACAGTTTCTATGGCAAAACCAGTGGCCTATACGATTGACCCGACTCATTCAGCAACGGTGTTCTCTTGGAGCCACTTTGGTTTCTCTACACCATCTGCAAACTTCAGTGACATCCAGGGTACGATTAATGTTGATAATGCAAAACCTGCGAATTCTTCGGTCAATGTGAACATCCCGGTTGCAAGCATTAATACGAATGTGAAAGCGCTGGATGACCATATTAAGACAGCAGAATTTTTTGATGCTGCCAAATATCCGAATATCACTTTTAAAAGTACTAAAGTTCAGGCTTTAGGCAAAAACAAATACAAAATCACCGGTAACTTAACCGTAAAAGATGTCACTAAACCTGTGGTACTGGACGCAGTTTTAAATAAACAAGGCGTGCACCCAATGACAAAATTACAAACGATTGGTTTCAATGCAACCACTTCATTTAACCGTTCAGCCTTTGGGGTAGGCGGTTATGTTCCAAATGTGGGCGATAAAATTACAGTGAACATTACTACCGAGGCTTCTGTTCCTGCTCCGAAAAAATAAGCATGACAAATTAAAAAAGCACCCAACTGGGTGCTTTTTTATTACGGTTATTTAAGTTGCAAGTTTTCTAAATAATGCAGCAATACCGAACTGGCGGCCTGTTCAAGCGCGGGCGCATAGCTTTGATGATCCGCCCGTAAGGCGGGAATATTGATCTGGGCTTTGCGTAACTCACAGGTATGTCCAATCAGCCATTTCTCTAAACTTTCACTGGCCACTTCAGCATGGAATTGTAGTGCCAGAATATTCTGTCCTACCCGAAAAGCCTGATTTGGATAAAGGTCAGAACTGGCCAGTAATTCTGCCTGTTCAGGTAGGTCAAAGGTATCACCATGCCAATGCAGGACGTCGATATCTTCCAGAGCTTTTAGTGGGTTATTTTCAATAGAAGCAAGACTGAGCTTAGACCAGTCAATTTCCTTCACATCTCCTGGATAGACTTTAGCATTCAATGCAGCAGCAATTAACTGCGCACCTAAACAAATGCCTAAAGTCGGTAAATTCTTTTCAAGTCGAACTTTAAGTAAGTCTATTTCGTGTTGTAAAAAAGGATAATCCTCAGTTTCATAGACTGCAATCGGGCCACCGAGAATAACGGTTAATCCGGGATGTTCAAAAGCCTTAGTGAGATCATCAATACCAGCTTCGAAATAACGCACACGTAAGCCGAGCTGATAAAAAATATCTTCCCAAGCGCCTAAGTCTTCAAAAGCCAGATGTTGAATGGCATACACGGTATCGGGGAGGTGGGCTAAGTTCAGCATAGTTTTTTGATATCAAGAGAATGATTTAATTTAACGTGAATCAAGAGCAAAATAAAAGGCTTTATCTACCGATCCTGTGCAAAATAGAAAATAATGAATATCGCTTCGCTATCGGCAACTGTATAAACATTTTTGTGTGATCGCTACATGAAGTGGGTCATTTTCCTTTTGTATAGGAAAGAGAGTAGAGTAAGACTGCCGTACTGAATAAAAACAACAAGCCTATCAGGAACAAGGATATGCAAAATATACGTTTATATGTCGATAAAAATAGAATCAGCCCTTATGCCATGTCGGTCTATGTTGCCTTAAAAGAAAAGGGTTTAGATTTTCAGGAAATCGTGATTGATTTAGATCAGCAGCAACAGAAATCTGCGGCTTATCAAGCCATTTGTCCAAGTGCTAAAGTTCCGTGTTTAATAGTAGATAACTTTAGCCTGTTTGAATCATGGGCGATCACTGAATACTTGGAAGATGCCTTTCCGGCTCCAAGTTATCCGGCCTTATATCCAAAGGAAATTCATGCCAGAGCTAAATGTCGGGCCATACAAGCCTTGGTCAAAACGGATTTTATGCAAATCCGCCAGCAGATGCCTTCCGATTCGGTATTTCACCCAGCAAAAATATCTACACCTCTTACAGCTCCGATCACTGAAGAAATTCAGCGCTTGGTAAATGTGGCAGAACATATGCTAGAGGACATATGGTTGACTGAACACTGGTCCATTGCAGACTTTGATCTAGCCTTTATGTTGCATCGTCTGCTGAGTCATCAGGTGAAACTTCCTGTGAAAATAATAGAATATGTCGAGCGTAATTTTAAGCGTGCTTCGGTACAGGCCTGGTTGGTAGAGCATGAAAAAGCTAAAACTTTAATTTAATGTTGACTGATAAAACAGTTCATAAAAAATCTACTTAAATAGGTAAAATTCAAGCGTAATATGAATCAGAATAAAACTTGAAATATGCTGAGGATACAGTCCTCGTTGAATAATAAGGAAGGAGTGGCCGGTGGGGAATTCACATCATCATGAGCATAGTCATGTGACCGTGACTGCAAAAAATGCCAAAAAATTATCAATAGCGCTGGGATTAACCACCACTTTTTTAATTGTGGAAGTGATTGCTGGTTTTCTAACTCAAAGTTTGGCCTTACTTTCTGATGCTGCGCATATGTTTACCGATGCTGCTGCACTGGCTATCGCTTTAGTCGCTATCAAAATTGGACAAAAACCGGCAGACAATAAACGGACATTTGGTTATCAGCGCTTTGAGATTTTGGCTGCTTTGTTTAACGCCTTAATGCTGTTTGTGGTTGCGATTTATATTTTGTTTGAAGCTTATCAGCGTTTGAGTCATCCGCCGGAAATCCAGAGTTTGGGCATGATGATCGTGGCCACCTTGGGGCTAATCATTAATCTGATTTCCATGAAAATTCTGGTGTCTAGCAGTCAGGAAAGTCTCAATGTCAAAGGCGCTTATCTGGAAGTGCTGAGTGATGCACTGGGGTCTGTAGGCGTGATTATTGGAGCGCTAGTGATTTATTTCACTGGCTGGATGTGGGTGGATACGCTGATTGCGGTATTGATCGGATTTTGGGTGTTGCCAAGAACCTGGATTTTGCTGAAACAGAGCATCAATATTCTGCTTGAAGGTGTGCCGGATGAAATTGATATTGAAAAATTACGCCACGATCTTTTGGCGCTCGAAGGGGTTCAGGACATTCATCAGCTCAAGGTTTGGGCAATTACCTCCAAAAAAGTCATGCTGACTGTGCATCTGGTTGCACCGAATGTGGATTATCAGAAACTGCGTCATCAGGCCTTTGAGATGCTCCACCATGAGCATCATATTACCGAGATGACCTTGCAGATCGAAGCGGAAGATTGTCCGCCGGAACATCGGGGACAATCCTCACATCCGCATTCACATGCCGAAAACCATCAGCATTGAAATTGAATAATCTAAGCATCAGGAAAATTGATTATTTTTTAAAAGTGAGCGAATCACATCCAGATAACTTGGCGGAGCATCGACATACTGACGCTCTCTTAACATCTGGTGCATTTTTGCCAGCTTTTGATGCGGAACAGAGGCCATTAAATGATGTTCAATATGATAGTTCACATGAATTGGTGCAACAAAAGCACGTGCCAGCCAGCCTGCACGGGTAGTTCGAGTATTGCTCAGGGCAGAATGACTGGTTTCTAGGCCCGCATGCTCAGCCATGGCGCGGATGCGGATGAACAAGGGGAATGGAGTGATATAGGCAAGAGGCCATAATAAATATAGTTTAGGATGTCCGCTGGCCCACAGTGCAGAAAAAATTGCTGCATTTGAGATGAGCATACCGGAACTATTTTTCAGCAAGTTTTTCGCTAACTCTAGATTGCTGCGATCACCACGCGGAATTGGCTTGGGGTCGTTGGAAACACTCCATTCCAGTAATTCAAGATCCATTAATACTCGACCTGCAAGGAACTTAAGTCCAGATTGCCCATTCAGATCACGAAAGAATTTCCTGAATAGTGAGCTTTGAGTAATGGGAAAATTTTTTACCAACCCCAAGTCAGGATCATCTGGCTGCGAGGTTTTAGCATGATGTTTCAGATGATAGGGACGATACTTGCCGACATCATTCCAGATCGGGCGTGCACAGAGCCAGTCGGTCAAATGAGTGTTTAACCATTTAGTTTTGAACAGGCTATGATGGGAGGCATCATGCATCAAAATAGCCATGGCAAGCTGGCGTCCAGCAAGAATGGCCAATGCCAGCGCGCACATCAGGACTTTCCCCCACGTAGGTAAATATTCCCAGCTATAGGCTACCGTGCCAAAGGTCATGACAATTACGGTCCATGTCGAACCTACTGCCCAGGCACCGTGCAAGTCTGAGGTCGTGGTGAGTTCTTTAATTTCATCACGACTAAAAAGTTCTGTGACACTGACCTTGCTGTTCATTCTTCTGCCTATATTTAGTTCTTATTGCTGTATTCAATATATTTGGATGAAATATTACAGTCAATTTATTTTTGTGTATAAAATAGAAATAAATTAGACCCCTTGGTCTTTAAAATAATGTTGCCATAAAAGTTGACCCTGTTTTTCTATTTTGCGGACTGCGAGCTCAAATTGTTGTCGGGCATCGGTGTCTATCCATTCTGCAGGAAGCAAAGGATCAGCACGTAAACTAAACAGGGCAGATTTACCTAGATAAAAGGCACTTTTTGCAGCATCTGCTAAAGTCAGATTTTGGTAATTCTCAAACCAGTCATTGATATCATGCTGTACTGCATGATAGGTCTGATGTAGCGCTTCGATATCCCATAAATCACGAACTTCGGTTTCACTTTCCAGTTGACTGATTTGGAAAAAACGTGCGTCAGGATCTAATCCAAACTGGATTACAGCTGTTTTTAATGGACTTAGGTTTAGTGTTAAATTATCGGGACGAATAAAAACATTTTGCTCTAGTTCCTGAAAACCATAATAACGTAGCGCTTTTTCTCTTTTAGATAAGGCAGTACGGTCTACACGTCCCAAAGTGCCGGTATAGACCAATACATATTTTCCGTTCCATGTGGTCGCCGTTTGCATATCAGGGTGTTTGTTTAAGCTGATAAAAGAAGTATCGAATTTTTTCTCTAGCAATTGATATACGCCGCGCTCTACAGCTTGAATCACATTTTCCTGATTTAATCGGGCCACAGCGACACGGATCCCATTGTCAGATATACCCAATAATTCAGCAGCAGTTAATATCCGCTTAATAGACAGGGTGGAGTTTTTAGAGGCATATAAAAGATCTAGAATTAGATGACGAGCATTTAATTTATAAGTCATGAAACGATATCGTTATGAAAGGGATTGAAAGTTTTAAAGTTTATCCACAATAGCACTTTGTCATAAATAACCCAAAAAAATTGTCAGGGTAAAAGAGGATGAATAAGTGATTTGAGATATGCATTTTATTAATAAATTTTTTTCAAACACAATAAAAAACCCTTATCTTTCGATAAGGGTTTTTCGTATTCTGGAG
Source organism: Acinetobacter lwoffii (assembly GCF_024129115.1). Taxonomy (GTDB): domain Bacteria; phylum Pseudomonadota; class Gammaproteobacteria; order Pseudomonadales; family Moraxellaceae; genus Acinetobacter; species Acinetobacter lwoffii_T. The sequence goes on along the minus strand of NZ_JAMXXO010000004.1, from coordinate 113,733 downwards.
CGGGAAAGGAGACTCGAACTCCCGACCCCAACCTTGGCAAGGTTATGCTCTACCAACTGAGCTATTCCCGCAATGAGGTGAATTATAGAGAATTCCACAGCAGTGTCAACTCTCTATAAATCTGTTTGATTAATTAATCAGCACGGCGCCAAACCGTACCTTGACGGGTATCCTCAAGAACAACACCTTGATCAAGTAAAGATTGACGAATCTCATCCGCACGTGCGAATTCTTTGGCTTTCTTGGCATCCTGACGCTGTTGAATTAAATCTTCAATTTGTTCAGGTGACAACCCTAGAGCTTCCTGACCAATGTCAGACTTGAGGAACTCTTCTACATCCTGCTGTACCAGACCGAGAATATTGGTCAGGTGACGTAAAGTTGCATAATAAATCGCTGCCTGTTCCGCATTTTCTTCTTTCACGGCACGATTCAGTTCTTTATTGATTTCGAACAATACCGCAATCGCTTCAGGCGTATTGAAATCATCACATATAGCGGTATTAAAACGTTCAACAAAAGCCTCATCCAGAGTTTCAATCAGATGATCACCATAAACCGCCTGATAGGTTTTAAACGAGTGATAGAAACGAGACAAGGTATTTTTTGCTTCTTTTAAGGCAACATCCGAGTAATTCACCGGGCTACGATAATGGGAAGAGACAATGAAATAACGCACCACTTCCGGATGGAATTTTTCAATCACGTCGCGAATAGTGAAGAAATTGCCTAAAGACTTCGACATTTTCTCGCCATCGACATTAATAAATCCGGCATGCATCCAGTAATTGACATACTGTTCGCCAGTAGAAGCTTCAGATTGTGCAATTTCATTTTCATGGTGCGGGAAGGTTAAATCGGCACCGCCGCCATGAATATCGAAATGATTACCCAGGCAGCAGGTCGACATTGCTGAACATTCAATATGCCAGCCTGGACGACCATTACCCCAAGGAGATGCCCATGACGGTTCATTTTCTTTGGCGTGTTTCCAGAGGACAAAGTCAAACGGATGTTTCTTTTCGACTTCAACATCGACACGTTCAGAGGCACCGGCTTGCATATCTTCTAGTTTACGGCCAGAAAGACGACCATATTTGGCAAACTTCTCGACCTCAAAGTAGACATCACCATTATTGGATGGATAAGCCGTACCTTTGTCGACCAGGTTGCTGATCATATCCTGCATCTGATCGATGTAATCTGTGGCTTTAGGTGCTACATCAGGTGCAAGGCAGCCCAGTTTGGCAAAATCCTCATTCATCGCATCAATAAAGCGGCTGGTTAGCTCTGAGATACTTTCGCCATTTTCATTGGCACGTTTAATAATTTTGTCGTCAATATCCGTAATATTACGCACATATTTGACTTTCCAGCCTTGGCTACGCAGGAAACGGATAATATAGTCAAATGCAACCACTGTACGTGCATGTCCAATATGACAGTAGTCATAAACCGTCATACCACAGACATACAGATCAATTTGACCTTCAACACGAGGTACGAATTCTACTTTTTTGCGTTGCTCTGAGTTATATAGAACAAATGGTTGCATAGCTGTTCAAAAGACTTCAAATAAAAGGATGAATCATCTTAACCTAAGCATAATTATTCATAAAGATAAAAGCGCAAAAAGCCTCAGTTATTTAGGATAGTTAGGCAACGAGAGTGATTTAGAAAGAAGAGGTTCAGGAAGTGAAATAGCGATATTGAGCTTACATTTTCAGAGGTAATGTTTGCCAGTATGATTAAATTATATTTGAATGAGTCTGGTCTGATTTGAACCAAACCTATTTTGGATAGCGTAAGCGCGTTCCCCTAAAAAATAAAAACAAGCGCCTTTTACAGCGTCAAAAATGAAGCGAATGTAGAGATGGAGATACCAGATTGTGCAAGTTGAATACAATCTGAATATATTAAAAATCCTTCGAATCCTCTACATTTAGAAAGCTTACAATTGCATAGCTATGCTAAAATTGCGAAAATTATGCCCATCAAACCAGAGTTTTTCTCTGTCCTTAGCGTAGGTAAACAGGCTTTGAATCCACAAAAAACAGCGAATCAACTAGATTTCCAGAAAGTCGCACTTGAAACACTGCGCATCGAAGAAAATGCACTACAGATTTTAGCAACACAGATTGATGACCGTTTTAGCCGGGCATGTGAAATTATTCTACAGTGTACCGGCCGTCTGGTGATTACCGGAATGGGCAAGTCAGGTCATATTGGCCGTAAAATGGCGGCGACCTTTGCTTCGACCGGAACTCCCTCATTCTTTATGCATCCAGGTGAAGCCGGTCATGGTGACTTAGGGATGCTGGTGGCTGGTGATGTGCTGATTGCAATTTCAAACTCGGGCAAGAGTGATGAAATCATGATGTTGATGCCACTCATCAAACATCTGGAAATTCCGCTGATTACCATCAGTGGTGATGATCGTGGTCCAATGCCACAAAATGCTGATGTAGCTTTGACGTTGGGTAATATCCAAGAAGCCTGTCCACTGGGTTTAGCGCCGACATCGTCAACGACGGCAACATTGGCTTTGGGTGATGCTTTGGCGGTGGCTTTACTGGACGCTCGCGGCTTTACCTCAGATGATTTTGCACGCTCACATCCTGCAGGTGCGCTGGGTAAGCGTCTGTTATTGCACGTGAAGCATCTGATGCGTACTGGCGCAGATTTACCTAAAGTCTCGCCAGATACCGCCATGAATAAAGTATTGTACGAAATTTCCAACAAGCGCTTGGGCTTAACCACAGTCGTCGATGAAAATGATGTGTTGCTGGGGATTTTTACCGATGGTGACTTGCGTCGCTTGATTGATAAGCAGCAAGGTTTTGATGTCAATCTGGCTATTCAGGACGTGATGACCAAAAATCCGTTGACCATTTCTCAGGAAGCACGTGCAGTGGTCGCACTGGAACGTATGAATGAACATAAAATTAATCAATTTGTAGTTGTTGATGATGCCAATAAAGTCATTGGCGTGATTAGTATGCATGACCTGATTCAGGCTGGGGTAAATTAATAAATGGCATCTTATGTATTATTAGAACAGGCACGTCATATTGCAGCACTGGTGCTTGATGTAGATGGTATTTTAAGTGATGGCTTTGTAACGCTGACCAATACTGGCGATGAGATCAAATCCTTTGACATTCGTGATGGTCTGGGCATGAAACTGGTTCAGCAAGCAGGGATCAAGGTGATCATTATCACCGGGCGTAAAAGCAATATTGTAGAAAAGCGTATGTCGGATCTGGGGGTTGATCTGGTCTATCAGGGCCGTGAAGATAAAGGTACAGCACTTCGTGAAGCCTGTGCGCAGCTTAATATTGATCCTGAAGATTGTCTGTACATGGGCGATGATTGGCCTGATCTGTCTGCTTTTGCCATTGCCGGCATGAAAGTGACCGTGCCTAATGGTCATGTCGAAGTTCGCCGCCGTGCCGATCTGGTGACTCAGGCACAGGGTGGACGTGGTGCGGTGCGTGAAATCTGCGATATGTTGTTAATGTCCAAAGGCATGTACCAAGAGTTACTTGAAAAATATACTCGTGCGCCTTATTAATAAGTCATATCTTTTGGATTAAGTACACCGCTTATGGATACTAAAGTTTTATATATTACGGCTGTGATTATTGCCGCAATAAGTGGTGGTTATTACTATTACAGCGGCAAGGGCAACAAGCTGCAGGCAGACTCTGCGCGCAGCATGACCTATTCCGCTCAAAATATTAACTTAACCCAGACGGATGAAGCAGGTCAGGTGTCGGTTCGTGCCCAAGTGGACCGACTCGAGCAGAACCTGCAGCTAGAAACCTCAAAGCTGGAAAATCTGCGAGCATCGACTTATGACAATGGTAAAGTCGATGCGACTTTCTTTGCCAAAATGGCGCATGGTTATGATGACAATACAAAAGTTGTACTCTCTCAAGAAGTGCTCGCCACCAAAATCATGCAAAATGGGAAAATGCAGTTTCGTACTGAAGAACTGACTGCTTTTCCGAAAACACGTGAAATTGAAACAGACAAGACAGTGATTGTGGAATCTCCACAGGCTGAATTTGTCAGCCAGGGTCTTAAAGCCAATCTTAATGATGGTCAATACGAATTCTTTAATATTCGAGGAAAGTATGAACCAAACTCCTAAAGCCAAAATGATGCACACTTTCCTAAAGCGTATGACGCTGGCGACTGTGGTTGGACTCGGTTCAATCACTGCTTTTGCCCTGCCATCTGACCGTAACCAGCCAATTACCTTGCTGGCTGACCGGGCGACTTTCAATGAGCGGACGGGTGTGACGACGTATTCGGGCAATGTCATCATTGAACAGGGCACTATGAAGCTGCAAGCCAATTCAATTGTGGCCAATCTGAACAATAAGCGCCAAATCAGTCTGATTACGGCGACAGGCAGCCCGGCACAGTTCCAGCAAAAAGTGGATCCGGCCAAAGGTCTTGCCAAAGGCCAGGCGCAGAAAATTGTCTATAATGCTGAAACTGGCATTATTACCCTGTCAGGTAATGCACTGTTGCAGCAGAATGGTGCCAGTATTCGTAGTGCGACTTTAAAATACAGCATGAACAAGGGTGATGTTGAAGCCATCGGTACACCGAATAAAACCGGTTCAGCTGAAGGTCGCGTAAAAATTGTGATTCCACCATCTAGTTCAACATCCTTCCCGGGAGCGCGTGATTAATGGAGCAATCGCAGCAGGTTCAAACCCTCACCATTAAACATCTGGCGAAAAATTATAATAAACGCTGGGTAGTGAAAGATGTGTCGTTCAGCATGGAAAGTGGTCAGATTGTCGGGTTGCTGGGACCGAATGGCGCCGGTAAAACCACCAGTTTCTATATGGTGGTCGGTCTGGTGCGGATGGATAAGGGGGAAATCTATCTGGATGATCTGGATCTTTCCGACCTCGCAATGCATGAACGGGCACGTAAGGGAATTGGTTATTTGCCGCAGGAAGCTTCGATTTTCCGAAAACTGACGATTTCTGAAAATATTATGGCGATTCTGGAAACCCGTAAAGACTTGACCAAGGCACAACGTCAGCAACGTCTGGCCGAATTATTGGCAGACTTTAAAATTACCCATATTAAAGATTCCTTGGGGATGAGTGTTTCCGGTGGTGAGCGACGTCGTGCCGAGATTGCTCGTGCACTCGCGGCTGATCCAAAATTTATGCTACTTGATGAACCTTTTGCCGGTGTCGATCCGATTTCGGTTGGAGATATTAAGGATATCATTACGACCTTGAAAGATCGCGGAATTGGGGTGCTGATTACCGATCATAACGTGCGTGAAACGCTGGCGATTTGTGAGCATGCTTATATTGTCAGTGAAGGCGCATTGCTTGCTGAAGGTACACCAGAAGAAATCCTGGCGAATGAAACTGTGAGAAAAGTTTATCTGGGTGATGATTTCACAGTGTAAATTATCTTACTTGATCTAAAGAACCTGCATCAGACGCCAGTTGTGGGATGCAGGTTTTTTTGATCAAATCAAAGTGAAAAAGATTTCTTTTAAAGTGATTTGATCTATTGTTAGGCTAAAACAAGAAAACATTACATAATTATGCGATTTAGGGCAGAACACTTTAAAAAAAATCAGGGGAAAACAGATCAAAAAAGAAAGAGATTGATACTTCTTCTTTTGCCTTTATCTGTATCTTTGGTGCATGCAGAAAGCTCACCCCATTATTTTGCCAATCTCAAAAATGGCTTGGGTCAGCTGATTGCACCCAAGCCGACACGGTCAGCGCATACCATTGATATTACCTCGCTCGGTCATTATTCATTAGATACATCAAAAGTAGCTGAGCTGCCGAAAATTACCCGGCCACAGTCAGGACAGTCGGCTTTAAGTTCTACGATCACAGCTGGCATTCCACAAAAAATGAATTTGGTGGAAGCTGTACACCGGGCAGTGCAGCGACGTCCTGAAATCACCCAGAGTATTTCGACACTATCTGCGCAGGCCGCGAATATTGATGTGGCGAGATCGGGTTATTATTCGCAGTTATCCGGGGGTATCGGGACAGGTGATCTCACTTCCGGTGAACGTGGACGACAAATGATTTCTTTGAATGCCACCTAGATGCTATATATGACTTTGGCAAAATTAAAACCAATGTCAGTGTGGAAGAAGCCCGTTTAGCAGAAGAACAGGCAAGGGTGCTGGTTAGTCTGGATCAGATTGCATTTGAAGTAGCAGATGCAATAGTGAATATCAAACGTTATCAGCAAATCACCCAGATTGCCCAGCAGCAGATTCAGGGCATTGGACGGATTGCAGAAATTGCCAATTTGCGTGCCCGCGCCGGAATCAGCAGTCAGGCCGACCCGATTCAGGCCCAGTCCAATCTGGAAGCAGCGCAATCGAATCTGATTGTTCAGCGGACTCAATTAAGACAATATCCACAACGCTTGTGTACCTTGCTAGGATTTGATGTATCCACTGTTGAATGGGATATTCCTGATCGTATTGTGGCACAGGCCGATCTTTATCAGGATCCGGAATTTACCCAGATTCCGAACATGATTCTGGCCCATGCCGGGGTCAATGTTGCCCGTTCGCAAAAAGATCAGGCGCGATTAAGTTCTTATCCGACTATTAGTGTTAAAGGTAGTCTAAGTCAGGCGATGAATGGGCGAAATCCAAATAATAATGAAGATGATGGCTTCTATAATTCAGTCATGATTGAAGCCAGTAGTAATTTGTATCAGGGTGGTGCAACGCGTTCACAGACCCGTGCCGCAAGCTATGCCGAAGAAGCTGCACGCGCACAGGTTAATACGGTCTATCTGGATGTGCTAGATCAGGTGCGCTTGATCCGCGAGCAAATTGAAAATAAACAAAAACAAATGGGGGTTTTATCCCAGCGCCGCGCAACCACGATACGCACCAAAGAGCTGTATCAAGAACAATATAAATTGGGTACCCGAACCGTGGTGGATTTGCTAAATGCAGAGCAAGCCATTCATAGTGCCGCGCAGGAAATTGAATCGGCACGCTATGATATTTATTCGGCGATCGTACAGTACATTCAGGTCACCGGCCGTACACGGGATATTTACGCGCTTAACCGTATTTCTATTCAGGGGTTTGAAGTTCAGCCATGAGTACTACAATAAATTATCAACCGTGGCTTAAAGCGGTTTTAAATATTGCCCGGCATTACCGGATCGAGCCTTCTGAGGAGCGGATACGCCTGCAACTGGACTGGAACCAGCATCATGACATCGATGACATGCTCAAGATAGTCAGTCGTCAGATGGGTTTAAATGTCCGTAAAAATAAATTTGAGCGCAGCCTGCTAAATTCATGGCGTTTACCTTTACTGGGAATTCGATAGTGGTGATGTGGGGGTGATCGAACGCATCGACACGCAGGGTAATGTCAGCATTCAGCTCAGTGGTGATGAAGGTTTATCTCAAAGCTTTACAGTTGAACAGTTAGAGACTGGCATAAAGCATCTTTATGTGCTGCGTCCTGAATCTTCAGTGCCAGATGCGCGGGTGGATGAATATATCAAACCCTTTGAGAAAAACTGGTTCTGGTCAATTGTCCTGAATGACTGGAAGCGTTATATCGATGTGATGTTTGCGTCTTTAATTGCCAATATTCTAGCATTGGCCACGATAGTCTTCTCGATGAATGTCTATGACCGTGTCATTCCATCACAGTCCATTCCGACGTTATGGGTGTTGGCCGGTGGTGTGCTGATCGCCTCGATTTTTGAGTTTGTTTTACGTGTCTCGCGGATCTATCTATCAGACATTATTGGTAAACGTGCGGATTTAAAAATTTCTGACCGGGTTTTCGGTCATTCATTACGTATCAAAAATAGTGAACGTTCTAAATCAACAGGAACCTTCATTTCACAAATTCGCGAGCTGGAAGGCGTCCGCGAACTGGTGACTTCAACCACAGTCACGGCGATTGCCGATCTGCCATTCTTCTTCCTGTTCTTAGGCATCTTCTGGGTGATCGGTGGCAATCTGTTCTGGGTCATGTTACTCGTTGTGCCCTTAATGATTCTTCCGGGAATTCTGGCGCAGAAAAAATTGGCACAGCTGGCGCAATTGGGCATGCGCGAATCTGCCATCCGCAATGCCTTGCTGGTAGAAGCTGTACAAGGAATTGAAGACATCAAGCTGTTAAGAGCTGAAACGCGTTTCCAGAACCAGTGGAATCATATGAATGAAGTATCAGCCGATGTCAGCATGCAGCAACGTAAAATTGTCGGCTTGATGACCGCCTGGACCCAAAAAATTCAGGGACTGACCTTTGCAATTGTAGTCTTGGTCGGGGCTTTTGCGGTGATAGAGGGTGACATGACCACAGGCGCACTGGTGGCCTGTTCGATTCTATCTTCACGCATGCTGGCACCAATTTCACAAATTACGGGTGTACTGGGTCGCTTGCAACAGGCTAAAGTCGCCAAGGCTGGTTTGGATGAACTCATGAAAAAACCGGTGGACCAGCCGGATTATTCGCACCTGATTCATCGTCCGGCACTGGATGGGCATTATGAGCTCAACGGTGTGGTGTTCAAATATGGCGATGATGATCCGAAACCGAGTTTGATGATTCCCAAGCTAGAGATCAAGCCCGGGGAGAAAATTGCAATTCTGAGCCGTAATGGTGCAGGAAAATCGACCTTGTTGCAGCTCTTGTCTGGGATGCAGACACCGTTACAGGGCAAGGTCAAGCTGGATGGGATTGATCTGACCCTGATTGATCCGTCAGATGTGCGGCGTGATATGAGTTTGCTAAATCAGAACTCGCAGTTATCTTATGGTTCAATTCGTGAAAACCTGACTTTGGGTGCACCTTTGGCCACCGATCAGCAAATTCTGGAAGCCTTACAAATTACCGGTGCACTGGGATTTGTACAGGAGAAAAAAGAAGGGCTGGATCATATCATTTTAGAGGGTGGTGTCGGCTTTTCTGGTGGACAGCGCCAAGCCTTGTTATTGGCGCGGTTGTTGATTCGTCAACCAAAGATTTTGCTACTGGATGAACCGACCGCTGCTATTGATGATGTGTCAGAAAAACAGTTGATTGATCATCTTAAAGGCTATTTAACCCATCGTACGATGATCGTTGCGACTCATCGCCGTGCGGTATTGGAACTGGTGGACCGTATTCTGGTGGTCAATGATGGCAAGATTGTGATGGATGGACCACGGGATCAGATCCTGAATCAATCGCAAGGTGGTAAGAAGCGGGTTGTGGGAGCAAGTGCATGAGTGAACTACAGCAACTAAAACGTTCCAGCAAGGTCAGCTTTCAGGAACCGCCCTTACCGAAATCAAGTGTCATCATCTGGATTATCGGCATTGGCCTATTGGTATTGCTGAGCTGGGCCTGGTTATTCAAATTGGAAGAAGTATCTACCGGTACCGGGAAAATAATTCCATCATCCAAAGAGTAGGTGATTCAGTCTCTGGACGGCGGTATTCTCACCACACTCAACGTCAAAGAAGGTGAAATTGTCGAGCGTGGGCAAGTATTGGCCCAGCTTGATCCGACCCGCTTTGAATCCAACGTCGGTGAATCAGAATCCTTGCTGGTGTCATCACGTGCCACTTCAGCCCGTTTACGTGCGGAAGTCACCGGCGCACCGTTGGTCTTTCCTGAAGAAGTGTTGAAATACCCCAAATTGGTTAAAGAAGAAACGGCCCTGTATCAGTCGCGTCGAGCCAATTTGCAAGAATCTGTTGCAGGCCTGGAACAGGCTTTGTTACTGGTGCAGCAAGAACTGGAAATGACCGCTCCCTTGGTCGCCAAAGGGGCAGCCAGTGAGGTTGAAGTGTTGCGTCTAAAACGTGAAGCCAATGACCTGCGTAATCAGATGAATGATATCCGTAATCAATATTATGTGAATGCGCGGGAAGAATTGTCCAAAGCCAATACTGATGTAGAAACCCAGCAACAGGTGGTACGTGGCAAGTCGGATACTTTGAGCCGAACTGTTTTTAAATCACCGGTTCGCGGTGTCGTCAAAGAGATTGATGTGATGACGCTGGGCGGCGTGATTCCACAAAATGGCAAGTTGATGACCATCGTGCCACTGGATGAAAAATTACTGGTTGAAGCACGAATCTCGCCGCGTGATATTGCCTTTATTCGCCCTGATCAGGAAGCATTGGTTAAAATTACAGCTTATGATTATTCGATCTATGGTGGGTTGAATGGTAAAGTTGCGATGATTTCACCGGATACCTTGCGTGATGAAGTCAAGCAGGATCAATTTTATTATCGGGTGTATATCCGTACCGATAGCGACAAGCTCAGCAATAATGCCGGGCAGGAGTTCAATATTACTCCAGGGATGGTGGCCACCGTGGATATTCGTACTGGTTCAAAAACCGTGATGGATTATCTGATCAAGCCATTTAATAAAGCCAAAGAAGCCTTGCGTGAACGGTAATATTTGCCAAGCAATTGAGTAAAACAATCGATCAAAATCAGGCCTCTCCGTGGAGAGGCTTTTTATTTGTCTGTGCAAAGCGGGTATACTGCAGCAGTGAGAGTTTAAAGCCTGAAGTTATGCCATTTACCATTGCCAGCCTGGTCAGTTTTGAGGAAGACATCAAAAAAAGCCGCTTTCAGGCCTTTGCCACCCCTGTTGAGAATGAGCAGGACGTCAAAGATTTTCTGGAAACTTATCGTGATCCAAGCACCACGCATCAATGCTGGGCCTGGAAAATTGGCCATCAGGTACGCTTTAATGATGATGGTGAACCTTCAGGCACAGCGGGACGCCCGATTCTGGCGACCATTGAAGGCAATGAGCTGACCAATGTGCTGGTACTGGTCAATCGCTGGTATGGCGGGATCAAGCTGGGAACAGGGGGCTTGGTACGTGCCTATGGCGGTTGCGCTGGACAATGTTTGTTGTTGGCAGAAAAAATTGAACTGATTGAAAAGAAGAAGGTGCAATTTTCCTGTCAATTCAATGAATGGGCCATCTTTCAATATGAATTGAATCAGCAGCAAATCGATTATCAGGAAGAATATACAGCCGAAGGGGTGCAGATCAGCGCCTTATTTCAGTTACATCAAATTCAACCTTTTGCCTTAAAAATTCAAGATGTGACCCGCGGCCGTGAACAGCTCAAAATCATAGAAGAAGCGACAGATGACTGACGTAGATCCCTTACTGAAATATCGTGAGCAGCATAAACATCGCCTGAATTACATGCCTTGGCTGTACTGGTCTTTAAAGCCAAAAAATCGCGGTTGGGCAGAAGCGTGGCAAAAGGACTATCAGGCTTACTTGATGGAAATGGAAACCGTCGAGATTGGTGAAAACTGTTTTATTTCACCTCTTGCACATATTTTCGCGGAGCCGGGACGCAAAATCATTATTGGTGATAATAGCTTTATTGCTGCAGATTGCACCTTACATGGCCCCCTAGAGATCGGTAATGAAGTGGCGATCAATCATCACTGTATTCTGGATGGTGGCCGGGTGGGGATTAAACTGCATGATCAGGTGCGCATCGCCGCTTATTGTCATCTTTATGCCTTTGATCATGGCATGGATTTGGAGCAGCCGATTTATCAGCAGCCAGTACGTTCGCAAGGCATCGAGATTGGTCGGGATGTGTGGCTCGGTGCGCATGTCGGTATCAAGGACGGAATTAAAATCGCAGATCAGGCCGTGGTGGGAATGAACAGTATGGTGACCAAGGATGTCGAGAAGCGTGCGATTGTCGCCGGTAATCCGGCCCAATTCATTCGCTATCGTGAATAAGCTTTTGGAAGTCAAGTGCTTGATGCAACAGCCTGACTCAGCAGATGGTTCGATATATTGATCTATATTTGTTCACATAAAAGTTAACATATTTCAAGTCAAGCCTTACAGATTTCGCTGCACATTTTTGAATGCTTATGCTAAGTTAAAAATAACTAAGAAATTTTTATCATAAATAGAAGAGAGGCTAAACATGAAACGTGTCATCGCCTGCATCGACTCATCACCATGTATAAACGCGCTGGCTGACGCGGCGGCATGGATTGCCAAACAGACTGGCCGTGAACTGGTCCTGTTACAGGTTTTGGATTATTACCCGGCCAGTTATCATCTGGGGGAAATCAGTGGGGTTATTGGCTTTGAAAGCAATGCCATGTTACTCAAAGAGTTGGCTGAGCTTGAACAAAAACAAAGTGAAATTGCGCTGGATTATAGCAATAACCTGCTGCAACACATTTCCGAGCGGATTCTGGCAGAACATGGTATTCAAACCACACATATTCAGGAAAAAGGTGATTTTCTGGAACAAAGCTTCCAGATCCTGCAGCCTGATGATATCGCAGTAATTGGATTACTCGGTGAACGCTCCGCTGAAAAAAACAAACCGATCGGCACCAATGTCGAAAATTTTATTCGTGGGGCCAATTGTACCGTGATGACTGTCGGAGAACAGTTTAAGCCGCCGACACGATTTATTTTCGCCTATGAATATTCACCGACCTGTATCAAGATGATGAAACGGATTGCGGAAAGTGATCTGCTGCGCTTATTGCAATGTCATCTGTTATATATCGGTGATCATGCTGAAATTCTAAATGAACCTTTGCAATATTTAAATCAGGCCGGTTTAGATGTGGTGCCACAATACCGCTATGGCGATGTCGCAGAAAATATTTTGACCTATCAACAGGAACTCGGGATTCAACTGATCGTGTTGGGTGCATTTAGTCACAGTAAAATTCACCAGTTCTTTTTGGGCAGTATTGCGACCACGATTTTCCGGAATTCCAAAGTACCTTTACTGGTTGCGAAGTAAGGATTGCATAAAATAGCCAAGCGCGAAGTCTAATCGTAAATTGTTACAGCTTGATTTAAAAATGACCAGAGTTATCCTCATATATTGTGGATAACTCTGTGGTTAATATTTATAAGTTAATGTTATTTATAATAAATATGTCATTGGGTGATTTTTGTTCTTCTTGTTTTATTTCACAATCGCGAGTGCAAAACCATCATGTCCTTTGCTGCCAACCGTTTGTAAAGCAGTGCATGACAAGATACGTGGATGATTTTGAAGCGCTTTAAACATGTCACGAATGCCTTCAATACTTGGTTTATTATTGTCCGGATTAATGATCTCGCCAGCACGAATCACATTGTCTAGAAAAATAAGCGTACCTGAGTGGGACAGGTTTAAACTGAGTTCCAGATATTCCGGATAACTCTGTTTGTCTGCATCAATAAAGATGAAATCGAAAGCTTCCGTATCTTCAGGCAGGGCTTTAAGCACATCTGCTGCACGGCCGCATTTCAGTTCGACGGTCTGTTTAAGCTGCGCGCGATCAATATTTTCCTGACCCATCGCTGCATGGGTATCACGTCCTTCAATCGTCAGGATATAGCCATCATCCGGCAACGCACGTGCCAGCCACATGGTGCTATATGCTGCAAATGTGCCGAGTTCCAGTACACGTTTACATTGGTTCATCTGGATCAGCATCTGCAACAACATGCCTTGATTCGGTGCTACAGCCAGGTGATCAGGAAAACCGTGCGCTGCGGTATTCTCAAGAGTTTGATTCAGAATAGGGTCTTCAGGAATTAAATGTGAATCAATATAGTGATCAATGTCTGTCCACATTTGTTGCATAGTCTTAGCACCTCGATTGCGATGCGTGCATTTTAAACTTTTCGCGGCAGAGCGCAATTTATTGTTCTATAGGTGATGATTTTTTAGGCTCTACAATGTCCTGAATGAACTTTGTAGAGTGGTTGTCATGACTTAGTAATTACACATCGAGGAATTACGGCCTAAACTCGGTCCCCAGGTACGATAACCTTGGGTATCGATGTGGATTTGACCTGAAGCATACATGCCAAGTCCCATATTCAGACTTTGACCATGCTGTACCCAGAACTGACACAATTTGAACTTGGTATTTTCAATATAGCTATAATCTTGTGCCTGCGGATATTCAGGCCCAATCCGGAAATCGATGGCAGAGTTGTACAGATGGCGTGAAGAGTTGGCACCACCGGCACACTGGTTTAAAGGCAGGTCACGATAGACTGACGTGACTTCAAAATCAGTCAGTACATTGGCTGCAACCAGATATTTAAAGACTTTTAAAGTTGGGATCTGATTGGCCCATAATTCACGGCTTGGAATCATGTATTGGGAACGGCCACACTTGGCCCAATCACGTGCAGTACGCATCAATTCGAAACTCGGAATGATATTGCCAACCCCATGACGTTCCAGAAAAACCTCATATTCACGCACGCGTGACAAATTATCCAGTGCCGATACCCAGTGGGTATACACATAAGGCACAGTTTTTGGGTGGGCTTTACGATCGTATTGAACACGTTCTTGTGGAATGTAAATCCGTTTTCCAGCAGGTGTGGTGGCCTGTCCAGGTTGTTTTGTGGTCGTGGTACAGCCCACAAAAACAAGAGGAATTATACAAAGACTCAATAATCCCTTTAACAAGTTCTTCATTTATAGAAATCAGATATTTACAAAATAGCGCTATTTTAGACTAAATATAGGGAGAAATTTGGAGAATATTGCAATGAAATGTGTGCGTTGAGTATAAAAAAGATCAGCATTTGCTGATCTTTTAAAGTTTAAACTAATTACTTTTCAAGGTATTGTAATTTGTCTGCTTTGCCATTCCATTCTTCACGGTCTGCTGGCTGGTCACCAATTTGTGTGATATTTGGCCATTTTTGTGACAGGTCAGCATTCAGTTCAATAAAGACTTCCTGACCTTCTGGTAATTCGTCTTCAGAGAAAATTGCATTTGCCGGGCATTCAGGTTCGCATAACGCACAGTCGATACATTCGTCCGGGTTAATCACAAGGAAGTTAGGACCTTCATAGAAACAGTCTACAGGGCAAACTTCAACACAGTCTTGATATTTACATTTAATACAATTTTCAGTGACAACGAAGGTCATGGCGACAGCTACCTAAAAAATATGGTTCTAATTACGAATGCTGTATTTTAGGCAAAAACAGGGGGAACTAACAATTCCTTTTATTGATATTTGTTATATATAGGGCTGTTAAATTTGAAAAAAGGTCGCATACCGATGAATTACAGCATTCATCGGTATGTTCAGGACATCGACCCTATGCCAGATGAGGTCTAGGACCGAGAATTAACTTGGCTGTTTGATCAGGTCTTTGAGCGCATATAACTGCTGCAAGGCTTCACGCGGAGTTAAACTATCTACATCAATATCTTCGAGTAAGTCCAGTGCAGGCGATTCTTTTTCAATTTCGATGATACGTTCTATAGGCTCCATAACTTCAGGCATTGCAAACAGATCATGCTGCGGGCTCAGTGGCTTGGCCTGATGCTGTTTTTCCAGAATCTTTAAGCGGTTTTGCGCTTCTTTAATTACCGCAGCCGGAATGCCTGCCAATTTCGCGACTTGCAAGCCATGACTTTGACTGGCCGGGCCATGTTGCACCTTATGCAATAAAATCAGATTACCATTCAGCTCTTTGGCCGTGACATGGTAGTTATTAATGCCACTTTCCTTATCCAGTTCAGTCAGTTCGAAATAATGGGTAGCAAATAGACATAAACATTGAATGCGTTTGGTCAGATCCAGCACACAGGCCCAAGCCAAAGACAAGCCATCATAGGTACTGGTTCCACGGCCAACTTCATCCATGAGTACCAAAGACTGGCTGGTGGCATGATGCAGGATTTGCGAGGTTTCGGTCATTTCCACCATAAAGGTTGATTTGCCGGTCGATAAATCATCGGCAGAACCAATACGGGTAAAGACACGGTCAACCGGACCTAAGGTTGCAGCTTGTGCCGGAACATAGGCACCACAATAAGCCAGTAATACAATCAATGCAGTCTGGCGCATAAAGGTCGATTTACCGCCCATATTCGGACCGGTAATAATCGCCATCCGATGGGAAAAATCCAGTCGCGTATCGTTCGGCGTAAAGGCGGTTTTACTCAGGGCTTCTACCACCGGATGTCGACCGGCAGTAATACTGACGCCGACTTCCGGGCTGAATTTTGGACGCGACCAGTTGCGTAAACGCGCCTGATGGGCAAAATTAGCAATCAGATCAATCTGGGCAATGGCGCTGCTCATCATCTGTAAACTGCCGATATCCTGACGCAGTTCATCCAGCAGCATTTCAAACAGCATTTTTTCACGGGCCAAGGCACGCGATTCGCTTGATAAGACTTTGTCTTCAAATGCTTTCAGTTCAGGTGTGATGTAGCGTTCGGCATTTTTCAGGGTTTGACTACGAATATAGTGCTCGGGTGCCTGTTCAGCCTGTGCGCGGGTCAGTTCAATATAATAGCCACTGACACGATTGTAGCCAATTTTCAGTCCCGGAATACCACTAGCTTCACGCTCTTTGATTTCCAGATCAATCAGGAACTGGCTGGCATGATCACGAATCTGACGCAGTTCATCGAGTTCACTGTCAAAACCTTCTGCAATGACATTACCATCACGAAGCAGGACTGGCGGATTTTCAACAATGGCTGACATCAGGCGTTGATGTAGACCATGGAAGTCGCCTAGCTCTTCATTGAGTTGTACTAAAAGCTTGGACTGTTGCTGACTCACAATCGGTTGCAGGGCATGACGTAAAAATGGAATTTGCGCACAGGCCTGACGCAGTTGTACCAGATCACGTGGACGGGCACTGCCAAGCGCAATACGGCTCAGCACCCGTTCAATATCGCTAATCTCTTTAAGCACCAAACGTACAGGTGCTTCGTGGAAACCTTGAAGTAAGGCTTGAATGGCATCCAGGCGCTCATCCAGCAGGGCAGTATCGCGTAAAGGTTGCATCAGGGTACGACTAAGCAGGCGTCCACCCATAGCAGTTTGGCAATCATTGATCAGCTGAAATAAAGATGTCCCATGTTCAAATAAAGGCTCAATCAATTCAAGATTACGGCGTGTGACCGGATCTAAAGCAATAAAATCTGAACTTTGTTCTAGCTGAATCGTGCGGATATGCGGTAATGCAGTTTTCTGAGTTTCCTTGGCATAGTGAATCAGTGCTGCAGCGGCTGCTTTGGCCAAAGGTAAATGATCAATGCCAAAACCTGAAAGCGTACTGACGGCAAACTGGTCACATAAGGTTTTTTGCGCATTGTTTAGGTTGAAGTCGACATCGGGACGTTTGGTGACCGAGATATCCAGTTGCTGTTTGAGTTGTTCGGTCAATGTCGGATCAGTGATATTTTCATCCAGCAGAATTTCGCTTGGCATCAAACGTGCCAGTTCAATCATGAGCTGGTTAAGATCATAATCCTGCTGCTGTACTTTAAATAAGCCAGCGCTGAGATCGAGAAGTGCAATGCCAATCTGACTCTGCTGAATACATAAAGCCACCAGATTCGAGCTTTGATGTGCACCGAGCATGGCATCATCGGTCAGGGTGCCCGGCGTAATAATCCGAACTACACCACGCTCAACCGGTCCTTTCCCAGTAACCTCGCCGATCTGCTCGCAGATCACCACGGTTTCGCCTTTTTTGACCAGACGTGCCAGATAGCCCTCGGCTGCATGATAAGGCACGCCCGCCATAGGAATCGGCTGACCATTGGCTTTACCACGATGGGTCAGGGTAATGCCTAAAATCTTGGCTGCCTTGTGTGCATCTTCAAAGAACAGTTCATAAAAATCACCCATACGATAAAACATCAAAGAATGCGGATGCTGCATTTTCACCGACATGTATTGCTGCATCATGGGCGTTAAGGTAGAAAGATCAGCCATAATTTCTGAACTGGTCATTAAAAATAAATCCTTTCAACAAGAGATAAATGCAAATACTGCTCAATAGGCTATGCAGGAAAATTTAAAGCACGTTTTCAGTCTGGCCAATCCCACATGATTGAGCACAGGAGATCGAAAATGTGAAATGAATCTGCTGATTCAATTCAGCTTTAAAGCTGTATTTCAGCAAGTCTATCAAATTTAATTTTTAGAAAGAAATGAAATTCCAGATGAATGTTTAAGTCAGCGCTCAGATCTGCCGCTATGGCTTCTTATTCAGCACTATTTGCAATTTTAAAAAAAATAAACCACCGGATGCGAACATGCGGTGGTGAGTCTCAAT
Organism: Acinetobacter lwoffii; assembly: GCF_024129115.1. Classification (GTDB taxonomy): domain Bacteria; phylum Pseudomonadota; class Gammaproteobacteria; order Pseudomonadales; family Moraxellaceae; genus Acinetobacter; species Acinetobacter lwoffii_T. The sequence continues at coordinate 95,604 of NZ_JAMXXO010000004.1, read as the reverse complement.
CAAGACGATAGATTATTCCGGATCATAAAGACCAAGGTCGGTCAGATGTAATCTGAGAATCCGGCGTAATTCCAGCACGGCTTCAGGCGTTTCCTGAATCGAGTGGCCACCCTTAATGACTTTGCTAGATACGGCACCTTCCAAGTAAGCACTTTCGTATGAAACAATGCCATCACTCATCAGTTTAGGGTCTTTTGTGTCTACCGTATTGCCGATAATAGAATGAAATTTGATATTTTTAGAAGGCTGAATATCCTTTGTTAATGCAGTAAATTTCGAATTTTCACTCAGATCGCTTGGGCCATTCTGAATCAGGTCATGTCCCAGTTCTTTGACAAACTCGTTTAACCCGATCTCACCTTGCAGGGTATCGGCAAAGGCACCCAAAAATGCGCCCGGTATGCGGATAATTTTACGGGCCAGTTTAGTATGCCAGCGATCGGCATATTCCGTCCCACGATGCGGTGTCGCTAAGAAAATGGCCCGGGTGAAATTCGGAATAGGTTGCATTTGCAGGCGTGCTTTAAAGAGCGGGTTATCCTTAAATTGTGCAATGCGGGTATTTTGTACCAGCTTGAATGCATCTTGGGTAATATCGGCCTGACTGACCATTAAACGGGCAATTACACCTCCCATACTGTGTCCGACCAGTACCGCATCTTTTTTGGCTGGCGCATTGTTCGCAACCCGGGCAAAGCCTTGCTGAACCAGTGCATTAATTTGAAAACGGCTTTCCAGAATCGGCATATTAGTAGAATAAAATACCTGCCAGACCTGGAAATTTTCTCTTAATACCGGATCACCCATAATGTCGTTGGTCAGACGAATCCAGGCTTCAGGACTACTGGCCAGGCCATGAATCAATACCAGCACTTTCTTGTCCGGATTATAAGGTTCCAGCATGTACAGGTGCGGCATGCTCAGACTGTCTTCGCGATTAATCAGCGTCAGATAGGCTAAACGCCCCAGATTGTTCTCGGCCAGCCATAAACCGTAAGGTGCGGAAAAGTTGGCGGCTAGCGCATATTCTTTCGAAGCTACTTTGATCTTTTCATGTTTATAAGGGTCATACAGTTTCAGGTGAAACTCCGAAGTAGATAAAATCTGTTCAGTCGAATTCGCGGATTTTGGTACAGCAGTAATGGTGGTCGCCAGATAGCGTGCTGAATGAATGTTAGGATTTTTACCATTTGGATAGTTGTGCTTGAGCGGATCGACAATATATTTTTTATCCTGCTCGTTTTGCTGTGCTTCAGGTAAAACCACTAAAAATTCTGAACCAAAACCATCACGACGAGTAATGGAACGTAGGCCGGAAAAGTTCATGTTATAGGTGGACATCAGCTGTTCAATGGTCTGGTTTTTCAGCTGCGGAAAATTTTCCAGATCAATGGTGTATACACTGTCACCGACCTGAATGCGCTGGCCGGACTGTTTGGCTTCATAACGTTCAGCATAGCGTTGAATCAGATGAGCAATCGCCAGGTTATAAAAGTCACGAATCTGGACCTGGCGGTTATCAAAAATACGCTCTTGCGGCGCACGCTCGGTTTTAAATAGATAGGCATAGCTATAACGAATGCTTTTATCCAGCATAGTGAGCTGCTGATCCAGACATTTCTGGATATTCTGTTTGTGTTGTTGCTGTTTTTCCGGTGACCGGGTTTTGTTTAAGACACCGGTGTTGCATTCGGCAGACTTGGCATTTTGTAAGGAGTTGGCGAGATATAATTCACTTGCTGTAGAAAGCAATTGTTCATCTAAAATCTGGGGAATACTTTTCAGATCTTCCACACATTCTTCGGGCTGATCAATACAGATCTGGGCTTCACGACCTGTCATGGATAACACATTCAGACTGGCTTCACTGAGCTTGTCGCGGGTCAAGATGCTGTCACGCTCATTGTTCAGCGTGACATTAATAGCCTGTTCCTTAACACTGACCACCTGACAGCCGCTGAGTACGCTGGTGATGAGTAAAGTGCACAGCATTAATCTTTTATTTATTTTTTCGTGCATAAAACTTTTCACTGAATTCAAGTTATAAAGCGGGATAATGTTTTGTATTTTACTAATTTTTTCCCATAAAAATAGACCGCCGTAGCAGTCTATTTGTAATCAAATTGAAGCGAATCTTGTTATGGCGTTACCGGTGCTGTTGCTGGCTCTGCAACCGGAGCAGGTGTTGAGCTTTGCAGAATTTGCCAAACATTCCAGCGGCCATTTTTCTCAATTTCCTGAATCAGGCGGTCAGCCACTTCAGCTTCTTGCGGATATTTCACCTTATAGTTCGCCAAGGTTTGAGTGGCATTTTTCTTCTGTTCCAATGCAATATAATTATTGGCTGCAGAAAGATAAGCCTCCTGAACGCCAGCTTTCATGGCTTTGTCCAGATAAGCGATGGCTTCACGTTGACCACCGCCTTCAGACAGACCAAAACCAAACCAGAAGTTGACCTCAGGATCATCTGGATTAATTTTGAGAATACGCTGGGCATAGGTCAGGGAATTGGTGGTATAAACTGAACCCAGATCCAGGTTACGTGCCATCACGCTGGCTTTAAAAGCACGCATCAACACATCAAAAGAGGCATTTGGACGGGCTGCTAAAGTATCCAGTTGTCGGGTGACTTCACGTAGTTTGGCTTCAAAACCACGGCGTTCCTGACGATCGCTGAAACGTGGTGGATAATGACGTGCCTTACCTTCGACCATTTGCAGGAAATCGTCAATTTCGGTGATATCGATTTCATTTGAATTGGCAAGTGCTGCATAACGCATTGCACGTGTATTGCTATCTACCACTGGAATAATCAGTTTATTCACATCCAGGGTCAGTTGCTTGGATGGATCATTAGGATCCGTCACCACCATCTTGGTTACAGGCTGGGCCGCAGCCTTTTTCAAATGCACTTCAAATTCAGGTGGTTCATTATAATTGAATGGATTTAAAGCATAAAATGGTGGGCTCAGTTCAGGCTCTACAAAAACCACTTGGTCCACAGGTTTCTCAGCAGATTTCTGAGGAGTGGTGGAACACGCAGTAATTGTGAATGCTAAGCAAGCAAGTGCCAAGGGCTTAAAGGTCATAATAGTCATCCATTCTGTTATTTTTAAAACATCTATTCAAAAATTGCATGATCGTCAGTCTATGAAAACTATAACGATCATGCAAGTAAACCCGTGTTACAGAGTGAAGTGTGATATTCAGGCCTTGGATTGGCTGGTTTGCGCTTCACATTCACGGCGCGCTTCTTCCAGAATCTCTAACTCTTTTTTGCTCAAAGGCTGGCCATCCTGTTGCTGCTTGTTAAAGGTCGGATCTAACAAAGAAAGACGATTGCACAAGTTGTTCATGCGTTTTTCATTTTGCTGAATGCGATCCAGCAGAATCCGCATACCTTCTAAAATCGGATCAGACTGGTCTTCAGTCGCGGCATAGGGCTGGAAACCGATACTTTCGGCATAGTCACGACGACGGGCTTCAGCATCATCTTTGGGTTTGTCTTTGGTGATAAAACGTGCCGGGTTGCCCACAGCTGTGGCGTTCTCAGGAACCGCTTTGGTGACGACCGCATTAGAACCGACTTTGGCATTTTTACCCACGGTAAATGGCCCTAGAATCTTGGCACCAGCACCGACCACCACGCCATCTTCTAGGGTCGGATGACGTTTACCTTTATTCCAGGTCGTTCCACCCAAAGTCACGCCGTGATAAAGCGTCACGTCATCGCCAATTTCAGCAGTTTCGCCAATTACGACACCCATACCGTGATCGATAAAGAAACGGCGGCCAATTTTTGCGCCGGGATGAATTTCAATGCCGGTGGCAAAGCGGCTAAACGAAGACAACGCACGCGCAGTTCCTTTACAGTCTTTGTTCCATAGCTCATGTGCCATGCGATGCATGATCAGCGCATGAATGCCAGGATAAGTGGTTAAGACTTCTAAGGTATTGCGTGCTGCAGGATCGCGCGCAAAGACAGCTTGTATATCTTCTTTGAGCTGTTTTAGCATTAGATTTGATCCTCGTCCTGTGATGATGTGTGTGAAGATTTTTTCCAGGTGCCGTTGTTCAATGCCTGAACACGGCTAAAAATACCACGAAGTAAGTGATATTCCATACGATCTAATTGTATACGTCCAAAGAGACGACGCAAGCGTAAAGGCAATAATCTTGGATTTTTTGGGTCCATAAATTCAATTTCTGCCAGCATTTTTTCCAAATGCGGATAGAACTGTTCCATCTGGGCATGATTAACCAAGGGTTCATCCCATTCCATTTCAATGCCATCAATGACTTGCATGGTCGCTTTAGCATCACGTGGCTGTTCAATTTGACTCATCGTTGCCATGCGCATCTCATAGCAGATCACCTGAATCGCCTGAGCTACATTCAGTACGCCATAGTCCGTATTCACAGGAATAGTCAGATGATAATTGGCCATTGCCAATTCTTCATTGGTCAGACCACGGTCTTCACGGCCAAATAGAATCGCAACTTCCTGCTGATCTTGTACCACGGCGGTCATGGCTTTTTCAGCGGCAGGGCGCACATCTAACAACGGCCAGGGAATGGTACGGCTGCGTGCGCTGGTACCGAATACAATCTGGCAGTCTTTAATGGCATCTTCAAGAGTTTCTACAATCTCGATCTGCTCGATCAGGTCAGTGGCACCCGCTGCCAGCGCGTCAATATCCGGATGCGGATAGGTTTTTGGCGCCACCAGAACCAGTTTGGACAGGCCCATGGTTTTCATGGCACGTAAGGCACTGCCGATATTGGCAGGTAAAGTGGTATTGACCATGACAATACGCACATGGGAGAGATGTGCTGAAACAGCAGCATTGTCAATTTGACTCATGAGGATTCCAATTTTAAGGTGTTTTAAAGATCAGGATTTATGAATATTGCGGCTGGGATTCAGCCTGATACAGTTCCAGTGCATCATCCATGCTCATGCCCACAGGCGGCGGAGGAATATCCACCGGCTTGGCCTGTTCATAGGACACGGCTTTGGCAGCTTTGGACTTGACCTGATACTCAATATGCAAGGCTTCTTTACCAAAATAGTCACGCAATTTGGCTAGGAGCTCATCCAGTGGGGCGACTTTCCAGTTGAGACCCAGATGCAGTTCAGTCGTGGCATACGGATAGTCCAGATACAGAATCACCGGAATATGTGCGGACATATCAACATTGCAATAAGGAGTCAGAATCTGCTGCAAGTCCCGGCTCAAGCTCTTGCTGAAATGCTCGGCTGTGAGAGTGATCTTGATGCTATTGGCACGTTTCTGGCGAATTTCATTCAGGCTGAATGCTTTGGTGAGGCGTCCCATCGGACGGTCAAAGCCTTCACGCTCATAGATTTCGCCTTCAATCACCACCACTTTATCGAGCTGGATAATCTCTTTAAAGCGGTTGAAGCGTTCGTGATTGGCTGAAATTTCAATCCGTGCCGTACCATCATCCAGTGTCATCATCATCCGGTTCGGGAAATTGGCAATATCCACCACCAGTCCTGCAAACACGGTGGTCACACCACGGCGTGTTGGCGTCAGCTCATTGATCTGACTAGGCACAAAGGCTTTCAGTTCATTGCGATACACATCAATCGGGTGACCGGTTAAATACAGACCAAGTGTATCTTTTTCACCTTTCAGACGAACTTCATCTGCCCATGGTTTGACTGGCTTAGATGGCTTGCGCTGAACTTCTTCCACTTCGCCAAACAGGTCCATGATGCCGGTTTCACGATTGGAACGTGCCTGTTCCGCAGCTTGAACCGCTTCAGGCAGTTGCGCCATCAGGTCGGCGCGGTCAATGCCTAAGCAATCCAATGCACCTGAACGAATCAGTGCTTCCAGAGTACGCTTATTGATTTTTTTCAGGTCAATACGATGACAGAAATCAAACAAGTCACGGAATGAACCTTCTTGCGCACGCGAGTCAATCACTGACTGCATCGCCGCTTCACCGACGCCTTTGATCGCACCCAGACCATAGACAATGGTTTGCTCATCGATAGCATGGAATTGATACAGCGACATATTCACTGACGGCGGTAAAACTTCCAGATTATTCTTGCGACAGTCATCAATCAGGAATACCACGTTGTCGGTGTTCTGCATCTCCGAGGTCAATACTGCCGACAGGAATTCAGCCGGATAATGCGCTTTCAGCCATGCAGTTTGGTAGGCAACCAAAGCATAGGCAGCCGCATGCGATTTGTTAAAACCATAGCCGGCAAACTTTTCCATATAGTCAAAGATATGGTTGGCCGTAGCTTCATCAATGTCTTTTTTCGATGCACCTTCAATAAAGATCTGGCGCTGTTTGACCATTTCTTCCGGTTTTTTCTTACCCATGGCCCGACGTAACAAGTCCGCGCCACCGAGGGTATAGCCGGCACAATACTGTGCAGCCTGCATTACCTGTTCCTGATACACCATAATCCCGTAGGTGGGTTCTAGTACGCCTTCAAGCAAGGGATGCAGATATTCAAAATCGCCACCATGCATCCGGTGGATAAAGTCAGGAATCAGATCCATCGGGCCTGGACGGTACAGCGATACGAAGGCAATAATTTCTTCAAACTTGCTCGGGCGTGCCTCTTTCAGCATCTTCTTCATTCCCACGGATTCAAACTGGAATACCGCAGTGGTGTTGGCATTGGCAAAGACCAGATATGCGTCTTTATCTTCAAGCGGGATATAAGCAATATCTAAAGGTTTATCCGCTTTGATGCGTTTATTGATATTTTTAACCGCATCTTCAATCACCGTCAGGTTACGCAAACCCAAGAAGTCAAACTTCACCAGACCTGCAGATTCGACATCGTCTTTATCGAACTGTGCCACGCGTCCGGTACCATCGGCATCACACATGACCGCAGAGAAATCGGTAATTTTGGTTGGCGAGATCACCACACCACCGGCGTGTTTACCGGTGTTTCGGGTAATACCTTCCAGTTTCAGTGCCATTTCCCAGATTTCGGCTGCATCGTCATGGTCTGGATTGGATGGATTGGTGACGATATCTTTAAGCTGGGGTTCAGCTTCTAGTGACTCAAGCAGGCTTAGACCTAAAGGCTTGGTCGGAATCATTTTCGAGATACGATCCGCCAAGCCATAAGATTTACCCAAAACGCGGGCAACATCACGAATCGCACCTTTGGCCGCCATAGTGCCGAATGTTGCAATCTGGGAGACCGCATCACGGCCATAGGTACGTGCTACATAGTCAATCACGCGGTCACGGCCTGCGATACAGAAATCGACGTCGAAGTCGGGCATCGAAACACGTTCCGGGTTCAGGAAACGTTCGAACAGCAGTTCATAACGCAGCGGGTCAAGATCGGTAATTTTTAAGCTATAGGCGACCAGTGAACCTGCACCCGAACCACGGCCCGGACCGACCGGAACGCCGTTACTTTTCGACCACTGAATGAAGTCCATCACGATCAGGAAGTAGCCCGGGAATCCCATCGAGTTAATGATGTTAATCTCGTATTCGATACGCTCATCATAAGGCTTGCGGATTTCTGGCCAGTCTTCATCACGTTGTTCAGGCGGATACAGGAAATTCAGGCGTTCTTCCAGACCTTCTTTGGACAAGTGTGCAAAGAAGGTATCAATGGTATGACCTTCAGGAATCGGATAATCAGGCAGGAAGTATTTGCCCAGTTGCAGCGTCACATTACAGCGTTTGGCAATGTGATAGGTGTTCTCAATCGCAGATGGAATATCCGAGAACAGCGCCATCATTTCTTCAGCAGATTTGAAATATTGTTCAGGTGAATAGGTTTTAGGGCGGCGGTTGTCACCAAGCACATAACCATCTGCAATACATACCCGTGCTTCATGCGCTTCATAATCTTCACGGGTCATGAAGTGCACATCATTATGTGCGACCACACCGATATTGTATTTTTTTGCCAGCTTAACGGCTTCCAGAATGAAGTTGTCTTCATCCGGACGATTGGTGCGGGTCAGGGCAAGATAAACACGATTACCAAATTTTTCGACCCATTCTTCCAGCAGCGGTTCGGCTTTTTGCGGATTTGAACTCATCAGCATTTTGCCGACATCGGAATGCATTCCGAGCAGGGCAATCATGTCCTCAGGCTGATTTAAAATCCATTGTTTTTGAACGCAGGGAATATCCAGTTGTTGACCACTGATAAAGCCTTCAGACACCAGTTCAGTCAAGTTGCGCCAGCCGGTATTGGTCATGGCCAATAAGGTCATGCGATGTTCGGCATCATTCAGGCGAATTTCAGAACCCAGAATCGGCTTGATGCCTTTGCTCAGACATTTGCCATAGAACTTGACGGCAGCATGCAGGTTAGAAAGATCCGTGAGCGCAAGGGCAGGCATCTGTTCTTCTTCGGCAGCTTTGACCAAGTCAGGTATCCGTACGATGGATTCAGTAATCGAAAATTCTGTATGAATACCAAGATGAACAAAGTGCATAGATGAGTCCCTGCTAAAACCATTGAATAGTTTAACATGGGATTTATTGTTTCAGTTTGAAATTGAGGGGAAATGGCTAACTTTTAGGTCAAGTTTGAATTTGATTTTTTAAGCTGATTATTTAGTTAGTTGTTAGAAGATATTTTCTTTTACTTTTGACGGGACAAAAGTAACAAAATCCCTTTGTTGATCTGATGGCACTTCCATGTGCCACAAATCAACGGGCGACTTCCTGTCGCCGTGGCACGTATCAAATAGTTGCAGGACTTTACTTTGAAATAATGAGAAAGGGATCGTAAGTATTAAAAACAATAAAACCCTCTTTTTAGAGGGCCTTATTCATACATAAAAACTAGCTTAACGAAGTCGGGATAACCAGTCACCGAGGCTTTGTACAATCTGCACTAGAATCAGTAATACAATTACCGTCATGATGACTACAGAGGTATCAAAACGCTGATAACCATAAGAAATCGCTAAGTCACCAATACCACCCGCACCGACAGCACCGGCCATTGCCGTTGCACCAATCAAACTGATGGTAGCAGTAGTCAAGTTTAGAATCAGGGAACTACGCGCTTCCGGCAGAATAAACTTAAATATAATCTGCATTGGCGTCGCGCCCATGGCTTGGGCAGATTCGATAATACCTTCATTCACTTCAAGCAAAGATGTTTCAATCAGGCGACCAATGTATGGGCCGACATAAATGGTCAATGGAACAATTGCTGCCCAGGTCCCAATCGATGTGCCGACAATTAACTTGGTCAGTGGAATCACCGCAATCAGCAAGATAATAAATGGCAATGAACGTAGCGCATTCACAATCGGATTGAGACCGTGATAAATCACACGATTCGGCAGAATCCCATTCGGACGGGTCACCAGTAGAGTAATCGCCTGAATGAAGCCCCAGATACAGCCAAACAGCATCGCGAAGAACACCATATGAAAGGTTTCTTGTAGCGCTGTCACGAACTGATCTATCGACAGGGAGCTTTTCCAGAACGGCGCAGTGATCGTCGTCAGCCACTGTACAATCAAATCTCTCATGCCTGTACTCCCGCCTGATCGACTTGTACGCCGTGTTGTTCAAGGAATTGTATGGCTACCTGAATTTCTTGTGCATCACCCAGTAGCTGAATAAACATCTGGCCAATCACCGTGCCATTAATTTCTGTCATATTGGCAAATAGAATATTTAAACTGATATCAAACTGTTTAATTACCGCTTGAATCACGGTTTCCTGTGCCGAACTGCCGAGGAATTTCAGGCAATAAATACTGTTGTGATTCTGGTTTTCCAGATTATTCAGAATGTTTATCGGCAAATGTTGCTGAAGCACGGTTTGAATGAAATTCTTGGTGGTCGGGTGCTGTGGCTGACTAAATATTTGTAAGGTACTGCCGGTCTCAATTACATCACCTTTTTCCATCACGGCAACATAATCACACACAGTTTCAATCACATCCATTTCATGGGTGACCATGACAATGGTAATACCTTGTTCTTTATTAATTTTTTTAAGTAGCTGTAGAACGGATTTGGTGGTTTGCGGATCAAGTGCAGAAGTCGCTTCATCACAGAGTAAAATTTTTGGATGATTGGCAAGGGCACGAGCAATACCGACACGCTGCTTTTGACCGCCAGACAATTCATCTGGAAAAGCATGACGTTTATGTTTCAGGTCAATAAAGTCTAATAATTCTTCGAGGCGCTTTTCCCGTTCTGCCTTGCTCCAGCCTAGGAGTTTCATGGGCATTTCGATATTGGCTGCCACGGTTTTGGTTTGCATTAAATTGAAATGCTGGAAAATCATCCCGATGCTGGCACGTTCTTGACGCAATGCTTTGGCATCCAGTTCGGTAAAATCTGTTCCGTTAATGATAATCCGGCCTGAGCTTGGGCGCTCAAGCAGGTTGATCAGACGGATGAGGGTGCTTTTACCGGCACCACTATAACCGATGATGCCAAAAATACTGCCGGTTGGAATCTGAAGATTAATCTGATTCAAGGCATGCAAGGTTTGACCCTTAAGCTCATACTGTTTTGAAATATCTTTAAATTCAATCATAGTGTCAAAAACTGCATCACGGATAAAAAAACAGGCAAGAAATCGTCCTTGCCTGTTCTAAAAGTCTATTATAGTACTATTTTGATTCAGTTAAATACGTCACAGGTTTGTTTACCGCAACTTTCGTACCACCAAAATGTTCATCAACATATGCTTTTACTGCTGGCGTATGATACAACGCACCCACTTTTTGCAGGACTGGATCGTTTTGACGGTCTGCTGCAACAGCTAATACGTTGACATTCATTTTTGTGCTTTGATCGATTGGCTCATAGTAAATCGCATCTTTCAATACGTTTAAACCACCTTCCATTGCCAGGGTATTGCCCAGCACAATCGCATCAACTTCATCTTTTACACGTACTGCAGTCGCCATTTGAATTGGCTTAATCACGATCTGTTTTGCATTTTCGGTCACATCAGAAGTTGTACCTTTGACATTGTCAAAACCAGCTTTTAATTTAACTAGGCCTGCTGATTGTAAAAGTAATAATGCACGTGATTCGTTTGCGCCGTCGTTAGGAATAGCAATGGTTGCACCAGTTTTAAACTCGTTTAAAGATTTCACTTTGCTTGAGTAAATACCCATTGGCTCTAAATAAGTGGTAGATAGAGGTACAATTTTGGCTGTGTTGGCATCGTTGTAAGCCACCATATAGGCATAAGACTGGAATGCATTCACATCAATTTCTTTGTTGGCTACTGCCGTGTTCATTGACACATAGTCAGTAAAATTTTTCACATCAAGTTTGATACCGGCTGCTTTGGTTTCAGGCAGGGTCGCGATATAACGCCATACGTCTGCATCTGAACCGGTCGAAGCCATAGTTACAGTTTGAAGACCATTAGCATCTTTGCTTTGCGCTGCATCAGTGGCAGGCGCTTCTTGTTTACCACACCCAGTTAAAGTCAATACAGAGGCACTTAAGATAACGCCAAGTAACTTTTTCATGAAATTGTCCTAATTCTATTCTTGCCTAAAGTATAAGCATTTTTAAATCGTGTTAAATAAGAGTTTTATTACGATCTAAGTAGGTGGCTTGATCATTGCTGAGGAGGGCTTGAGATCGGAAGATGCAAGCGTGCAGCAACAGTTCTGGTGAACTTGATCAAGTCAGAGGCAGCCCAAATCTGATGTACTTGATCTATTTTGGAGAGAAAATAGATATTTTATAAGTACATGCCAAGGTTTGAGTGCTCTGAAGTTGCGGATATCATAGCAATAAATCTATATTCGATATACTGGATAAAAAAGCCTTGCTTATCTCTTTAGTCGAATATAAAAAAAAGATCTTTTAAACAAAATGTTAATTAAAACAATATATTATTTATATTGAAAATATAGTTTTAATGGATGTGTTTAAATAGTGATCTTTATAAGATTTTGTAAGATAGAAATATAAAAAATGCATATAGATAAATATAAAAAAATATCTGATTTTTTGGGAAATGAAGAAAATTCGATCATTAACGAGATAAATCTTTCCTTTATATTAACTAAGCGAGTCAGTATCTGATCTTGGTTTCCTCAGGTCATGATACTGCAAGCTTGTTTTAACAAAAGGGAATATACAGATAATCCGAACGCTGTTTTTCATAGAGTACGTGTCTACACAAGATATGATCGGCAGGTACAAGCGGATGATCAAACTCTCCCACTTTTTCTAAGCCAATGTTTTGCATGACACGTTCTGATGGCGTGTTAATGCATGCAGTAAAAGAAATGACTTTCTCTAGACGCAGGGTTCTAAAGGCATATTTCAGTACTGCTTTTGCTCCTTCAGTCGCATAGCCTTGGTTCCAATATTGCGGTAGCAAGCGCCAGCCAATTTCAGGTGCATCTGCCATTTCAAATTCAGATGGATGCACGTGTAAGCCAATAAAACCGATGAATTCGCCTGTAGCTTTGAGTTCTACGGCAAAGAGTCCCCATCCACGTGTTTCTATGGCAGTACGAATACGTTCAAGAAATGCAGTTGCTTCAGTCGCATCGATTTTTTTAGGGAAGTAGCGCATGACCTCGTCATCTGCACACATTTGGATAAATGGCGCAGTGTCGGAGTCTTGCCATTGGCGCAGGATCAGGCGAGGGGTTTGAAGGTGAATAGTCATTAGGTATCTTAATTTGGTTACGATTTTTTAGTTTCGTTTAGGGATTTGCTCTTTAAACTCATTAAACTGTTTCGTTTTATAGTCCAAAGATATTATATCCTCGACTACGTCTAAAAATGTTTTTACCATTTCCTCTTCAGGTCTAAAGCCTCTATGGTTAGAAGCATTTCCACCCTCAATAATCGTATTTAATATTTCATATTGTGTCTTACTAATATGTTTGTCATCCAACATTTTTTTTAGTTTTGTTTCAAACCCACCTTTATCGCCTACCTTTTTTACTAAGTATCTATCTACTAGAGTTCGAATTCCCGAAAGAGCTAAAATAAATAATCCTTGTTCATAAGCTTGAACGATTTCAAAGAAGAGCAACATATCATCTTTAGGTAGATTGAAAGACCATTTTTTCTCTAGCAATAAGGAGCTATTGAATCTAGGAAAGCTCATACTCTTTACATGGTAAGAATCAGATTTACCTGAAGTTTCTAAATCAGATTTAATCGAAGTGACTTTTTGTTTAAGATCCAAATCGATCTCTTTTATATGAAATGAATCTATATGTAAGGAGGGTGCATTGCATTTTTGGCATTGGGTAAATTGATAAGCATCGATGCTATAAGTCCATATAGATTTCGCTTGATTATTAGTTATATTTTTTGAAAAGCCTTCAATAGCTCTCGGATAGATTTTCAAATTTAATCTATTTTGTGGAGTATCGTGCTTACATTCCCAGCAGTATTTCCAAATATGCATATATTTAACATCTTATTTTAGTGATGTGGAAAAGAGTAAATTATTTATAGGCGTATGAATAGTTGTGTAGATTGTATAAGCAAATAAAAAACCCCGAACGAATCGGGGTTTTATATTTAATCTAAATTTAGATTAAGCATTTTCACGTGCAATCGCACGGTAACCAATATCTTTACGGTATTGAACGCCGTCGAATGTCACTTTTTTGCAAAGTTCTAAAGCTTTTGCTTGTGCTTCACCAATGGTATTACCCAGTGCAGTCACGCAAAGTACACGACCACCAGCAGTCACGATCTCACCATTTTCATTGGCTTTAGTACCTGCATGGAACACTTTCGCATCTGCCATTTCAGTGTCTAAACCTGAAATCACATCACCATTGCTAGACGTTTCAGGGTAGCCACGTGACGCAAGTACGATACCGACAGTCTTGCGCTCATCCCATTCAGCTTCCGTAGGTAAGTTACCAGCAATACCAGCTTCAACCAAATCAACTAAAGATGATTTTAAACGCATCATGATTGGTTGAGTTTCAGGGTCACCAAAACGGCAGTTAAACTCGATCACTTTAGGTTGACCTTGTTCATCAATCATCAAGCCTGCGTATAAGAAACCTGTGTAAACATGACCATCTGCTTTCATGCCGTCAACAGTCGGACGCATCACTTCTTTCATGGTTTTTTCAAATACGTCAGCCGTCACAACAGGAGCAGGAGAGTAAGCACCCATACCGCCAGTGTTCGGACCTTGGTCGCCTTCAAAAATACGTTTATGGTCTTGAGAAGTTGCCATCGGCAAGATGTTGTCGCCATCAATCATACAAATGAAAGATGCTTCTTCACCCGCAAGGAATTCTTCGATCACAACGCGAGAACCTGCATCGCCAAACTTGTTACCTGCAAGCATGTCATCAATTGCTGCAAATGCTTCTTGATTGGTCATGGCAACGATTACGCCTTTACCTGCAGCAAGACCATCGGCTTTGATCACGATTGGCGCGCCATTTTTCTCTACAAATGCTTTAGCGGCATCTACTTCAGTAAACACGTCATAGAAAGCAGTTGGAATGTTGTGACGTTTTAAGAAGTGCTTGGCAAAAGCTTTAGAGCCTTCAAGCTGTGCAGCAAACTGCGTTGGACCCCAAATTTTTACACCAGCTGCACGGCAAGCATCAACCACACCATTCACAAGTGGTGCTTCAGGGCCGACAATGACAAGTTCAACTGCATTGCTTTTTGCAAAGTCGATAATCGCAGCATTGTCTAAAATATTTAAGGCAACATTTTCGCATTTATTTTCTGTTGCAGTACCTGCATTACCCGGTGCTACAAATACTTTTGCGACTTTATCATCTTGCGCGATTTTCCATGCAAGTGCATGTTCACGACCACCATTACCCAAAACTAAAATATTCATTAAAAAAAATCCTTCTGAAATAGAATCCCCCTAAATCCCCCTTTGATAAAAGGGGGACTCCCTTCGCTCTACTATGATATAGAAAACCCTCCTTTATTAAGGAGGGCTAGGGAGGATTTAAAATTAATTAGTGACGGAAGTGACGCATACCAGTGAACACCATTGCAATACCAGCTTCGTCAGCCGCAGCAATCGTTTCTTCATCACGCATAGAACCACCCGGTTGGATAATGCATTTGATACCCGCTTTCGCAGCGTTATCAATACCATCACGGAATGGGAAGAATGCGTCAGATGCCATTACCGCACCTTCAACTACTAAGCCAGCATGTTCAGCTTTGATTGCAGCAATACGAGCTGAGTTTACACGGCTCATTTGGCCAGCGCCGACACCAATGGTTTGACGGTTTTTAGCATACACAATCGCGTTAGATTTTACGTATTTCGCTACTTTCCAAGCGAAGATCATGTCATCGATTTCTTGTTCAGTCGGCGCACGTTTGGTGACTACTTTAAGATCATCTTTAGTGATCATGCCCAAGTCTTGATCTTGAACTAACAAACCACCGTTTACGCGTTTGTAGTCAAGTTGCGATTGACGCGCATCGATTGCTGGAAGTTCGCCACATACAAGTACGCGTACGTTTTTCTTCGCGCCTGTTACTTCAAGAACGCCTTCAGCAACGCTCGGTGCAATGATCACTTCAACGAATTGACGATCTACAATCGCTTGTGCAGTTGCAACGTCTAATTCACGGTTGAATGCAATGATGCCACCGAAAGCAGATTCAGGATCTGTTGCATACGCAAGATCATAAGCTGCTTGAATACCGTCTAAAGATACTGCAACGCCACATGGGTTAGCGTGTTTAACGATCACACAAGCAGGCTTCGCAAATGATTTCACACATTCAAGTGCTGCATCAGTATCTGCGATGTTGTTATAAGAGAGTTCTTTACCTTGAAGCTGTTTCGCTGTTGAAACAGAAGCTTCAGTCGCTGTGTCTTCTACATAGAATGCAGCAGCTTGATGCGGGTTCTCACCGTAACGAAGGTCTTGAACTTTGTTCAATTGAGTATTGAAAGTACGTGCAAATTTGTCTGCCTGACCTTCTTCTTTACCTACGCGAGCGCCTAAGTAAGATGCGATCATGCCGTCATATTGAGCAGTATGTTCAAATGCTTTTACTGCTAGGTCAAAACGAGTTGCATGAGATAAAGCACCCTCAGCTTTAAGCTCGGCAACGACAGTTGCATAGTCAGAAGCATTTACGATGATACCTACAGATGCATGGTTTTTTGCTGCAGCACGAACCATGGTAGGACCACCGATGTCGATGTTTTCGATAGCATCAGCAAGTGAACAGTTTGGTTTGGCTACCGTTGCAGCAAATGGATAAAGGTTTACAACGACTAAATCAATAGCATCAATGTTGTGTTCAGCCATCACAGCTTCGTCTAGACCACGACGAGCCAGGATACCCCCATGAATTTTTGGATGTAGTGTTTTTACACGGCCGTCCATCATCTCTGGAAAACCTGTATGCTCCGAAACTTCAACTACAGCCACATTATTGTCTTTCAACAATTTGTAGGTACCACCTGTAGATAAAATTTCTACCCCTAGAGCAGCAAGTTCTTGTGCAAATTCAACAATACCAGTCTTGTCAGACACAGAGATTAAAGCGCGTTTAATAGTCATGATCTTCGTCACAGTTTTCAAGGAACAGAATAAAACAAAATCAGCAATTTACAGGTTAAAAAAAATGCCTGCGGAAGCCGCAAGCATTTTATCATTTATTCACTCATTAAACCGTGAGCTTTTAACTTTTTACGTAAAGTACCACGGTTGAGTCCGAGGATCTCGGCAGCACGTGTTTGGTTACCACGTGTATATTCTAGAACTACAGATAGAAGAGGTTTCTCCATTTCTGCTAGCACCATGTCGTATACCTGAGATGGTTGCTCGCCCTGCAGTTGTGCAAAATAGTGGCGAACTGCGCGATCTACGTGGATACGTAAAGCAACATCAGATTGTGCAGTAAAAATAGGAGATTTGCTATTCATGCGAATTAATCCGAAAAACAAATATCACTTGGGTAAAGTGATATATAAAAGTGGTCTAGAAATTGAAATGAACTCCATTTTAGATCCTAAAACGGAAGTTCTAAAACTTAGTCATTACATTGAGCCTGTAGCTTGACACATCTCTGCGATTTGGTCGAAAAATAAGCGTAACAATAGTTAAAGTTTTGTTACTGACCA
This sequence comes from Acinetobacter lwoffii, assembly GCF_024129115.1. Lineage (GTDB taxonomy): Bacteria > Pseudomonadota > Gammaproteobacteria > Pseudomonadales > Moraxellaceae > Acinetobacter > Acinetobacter lwoffii_T. Next base: position 78,509 of record NZ_JAMXXO010000004.1, on the reverse strand, counting down.
AAATCAAAACAAAAAAATCTGCACGATACGCAATAAATTTTATAGCGCATTAGGCAAGACTGTATTTGTTGTGAAAAAGTCGCGAGGAGTTGCAGCACATAGCTTTCGTGGCGCGTATCATACCATTGTCTAAGCAAAAGTGAGCAAGAAAACTGCATTTTTTTTAACTTTTTTTAATTTTTTAATGCTTTCTCAGTAGATTAGGGGCGAATTATTTCCAAAGTATAGCGATCAAAGCTTTTGCGATCGACTGGAAGCTTAAATTTGAATTTAAACGGGCTGTTTTTCGGAATGCGCTGAATATTGACTAAACTTTCAATCAAGTACTCTTCGGAGGACAGGTTATAAGTTGCAATCACTTCACCGCGATGTTCCAGATTGATTCTTAAAATTGGTAAAGCCAGACTACGGTCATGAAAATTAATCAGCTCACCGCTAAACTCAGCTTCATTATTACCGGTTGCCTTGATTTTGACTTTATTAACCTGAATTAGTGTGTAGTATTTTTCCAGATTGGAACAATTAAACACTTCACAAGCACTGTTAAAGGCCAGACTCATGACGTGACTGTTTTTGATGTATTGCGGATTGAACCAAAAAAATTGAAACAGCAGCAGGCTAAACAGCGACAGATTAAGTAAACTCCAGCCTATATAGTACATTGGCCCGCGTTTGGTTTGTTTTTCTGCCTGATCTTCCCAATTCATGCTCGGCAGGACTGAAATCGGCTCGGTACTGAAATAATTCAGGTTATTTAAATAGGTTTCCAAGTCAATATTGGAATGTTCAACTTTTTGATCAAAAATCTGTAGCAGGCTATGACGATGGTGCTGCTGATCCGTGTGATAAACACCTGAGTTATTTTGAGCATTAGTTTTGCTGAATTCGCTGGAGTTTGATTGAGCGTGAGACATTGAGGCAGTGACCGAATTCCGGGTTTCGGTCACCAAATGCGATAAGGCATTAAATGAGGTGGTACATTTAGGACAGCAAACCATTCCCTGCGCAACGGTGAGTTGAGCAACTGTGACCTTATAGGTGGTGGAACAGGTAGGGCAATGGGTTCTTTTGTCACTCATGGATTATTTATAGGCTCATTCGTTCTTATGGCGTTTACCCGAGATACGGCACCAGTGCTCATCTCGTTTTTCTACCTCTAATATATCAAAATAATTTGAGTAAATGCTAGTAACATCAGCAACTTGCTCTTCAATAACACCCGCAAGTGCGAACTGTCCCTCAGATTTAATTAAAGTTGCGAACTCAGGAGCCAGCATCATTAGTGGTGCCGCCAGAATATTGGCAACAAATACGTCAGCTTTGGTATTGCCGAGTTCATCTCTAAATTCTTCTGGCAGTCCGACATAAAGCTTGTCCAGTACGCCATTCAGTTCAGCGTTTTGCTGAGTCGCCAGTACAGCTTGTGGATCGATATCCGTGGCATATGCTTTTTTCGCACCTAATAAGAGTGCAGCTACCGCGAGAATGCCTGAGCCACAGCCATAATCGATGACAATTTTATCTTTCACATCAATCTTGCCGAGCCATTGTAAGCACAGGAAAGTTGAAGCGTGGTTGCCTGTTCCGAAAGCCAGCCCTGGATCAAGCTTGATGTTTACCGCATCGGCATCAGGTGCTTCCATCCATTCGGGTACGATCCAGTATTTATCAGCAATCTGAATTGGCTCATAGGCATCCATCCAGGTGCGTTCCCAAGCCTGATCTTCAATCAGTTCATGACGGATCGGAGCATCTGGCATTTGTGCACGAATAAAGGTTTCTAGTGCGGTAACATCAATTTCTTCGCCTTCTTCCTGCGCATAAATACCGGTCACAATCACTTTATTCCAGAGTGGTGTTTCACCTGGAAGTGGTTCCAGCAAATCCTGGTTTTCAGCATCATCCAAAGTCACACTCACTGCGCCTAGCGAGCTGAGTAATGTCTCAGTAAAATCAACCTGAGCCTGTTCAACCGTAATATGAATTTGTAACCACTTCACAGAAATAACCTTTATACATTTTTCAAAAAGCTATTGTAACGGAAGTTCAGACTCAACGCTGCTATCTTCTTGATCCATTCCCAAAATAAAAAGGATGCCTGAGGCATCCTTTGAACAGTTCCAGAGCTTATCTAATCCAGATTCGTTAAAGGTGTTTGCGCCGGGAGTGGTGCAAGCCGGTTCAACAGACTGCCAAAAATTGCAGCAAAGATATACATAAAGATAGAATAAACCGCGGCTGGCATCGCCACAGCAGCACTGCCAATCACGGTCAGGGCAATGGTCATGGCGAGGGTGCTGTTATGAATGCCAATTTCAAATGCACTGGCACGGGCTTGAGCGCTATTAATATTCAGTAGTCGCGGAATCAGATAACCAATACTCAGGCTCAGGATGCAGAACAAGGCAGTCGCCAGACCCACCTGGGTCAAGTATTCACCGATATTGCTGCGCTCTTTGATGAGTGTGGCAATAATAATCAGCACCAAAAAGCCAATCGAAAAAATCCGCAGCGGCCGATTCAGTTTTGCTGTCACGCCTGGTGCATAGCGCCGAATCAGCATGCCAATTCCCACCGGAATCAGGATGATCGCGAAAACTTGCAGAATCTTGCCGAATTGCAGTCCAACTTGCTGGCTATCCTGCATAAAATGCATGATCGAAAAATTAATAATCAAAGGTAGGGTAATCGCTGCAATGACTGAGTTGATAGCAGTCAGCGTGATATTGAGGGCTAAGTCACCTTTAAACAGGTAGCTAAACAGGTTGGCCGTTGCACCCCCTGGCGAAGCCGCCAGGAGCATCAACCCGACTGAGAGTAATGGAGTTAAAGCGAATAGCTTGCAGAGTAAAAAGGCAATGCCAACCAGAATAACCAGTTGACAGAACAATGCTATAAATACGGCTTTGGGGTGGCGAGTGACACGCCTAAAGTCCCGAGGCGTCAGTTCAAGGCCCAGTCCCATCATGATGATTGCAAGTGCCAGCGGCAGTAATATCGTTATAAGGCCAGAATCCATCTGTATGCTCCTTGTCGAAAATTGTTTTAATACTTCTGATTTTCTTTGGAAAAGCATACAGCCTTATAGCAGAATCAGCCAAATAAATTACAAATCTGATAAACGACTTTTATTGCTATACACCACTTGCTGGCGACTAATCAGCACACCGAAAATAGTGGCGAAACTGTACATGAAAATTGTATAAATGCCTGCAGGAATAGCCATCGTGACATTATTTAAGACCGATATCGCAATCGTCAGCGCAATGGCAGTGTTATGAATGCCAATTTCAAAGGTACAGGCGCGTGCCATTTTCTCTGGGATACCCATGAGTAAAGGAATGCAATAGCCAATAAACAGGCTGGAAAAACATAAAATCGCAGTTGCTGCACCAATATTGGCAAAGTATTCGACCAAATTCGAACGTTCTCTGAAAATGGCGAATATCAATAGGATGGTTAGAAAACCGATAGAGAGTAAGCGCATGGGCCTGCTGACAGTAATTGACAGGTTTGGAAATTTGGCCCGAAGCAGCATACCCATGATCACGGGAATCAAGGTAATTAAAAAGACCTGCATAATCTTTTCAACTGGAAAAGTCACGTTTGAGTCATGACTCATAAAGTAGTGTAAGGACAGATTGATAATAAAGGGCAGGGTAAAAATAGAGATGATGGTATTAATGGCGGTTAAAGTAATATTCAGTGCCACATCACCTTTATATATGTAGCTAAATAGGTTCGCGGTTGGGCCACCAGGTGAGGCGGCTAGCAACATCAGACCTACAGCAAGCAAAGCGGGCAAGTCCAAAATCAGACAAATAAAAAAAGCAACGCTGGGTAATAGGACTAACTGCGCAAATAAAGTAATAAAAATGACTTTAGGATAGCGACTTAAGCGCAGGAAATCTTTGATAGTGAGTTCTAGCCCCAGCCCCATCATCATAATTGCCAATGTAATTGGCAAAAAAACGCTAAAAAACCCCGAATCCATGAATTTGCCTTTTTATTATGCATTTATAGGTATATTTCCAGTTTAGCCTAGATGAATAAATAAGCAATAAAAAACGGGCAAAATGCAATCACTTTGCCCGTCAAAGCTTTTACTTGAAATCTAAACTATTTAGATATATATCGGCTACATACCTGGCTGGCCTTGCATTGGTGAATCAGGCTGTGCTGGCTGGTTCATCTGATGCTGCATAGGCTGGTTTTGCATATGTGGCTGCATCGGTTGGCTTTGCATCTGAGATTGTCCCTGAGGGCGTGGTGGCATAAAGCCTAATGCACATTTACCTTTGACTTCGGCACCATTGATGGTGGCAGTAGTCGCACCACTGTTGCCGCTACAGGTACTCATGAGTTCGGCTTCATCGCCTTTGATTGAAGCATTTTTGGATGAAGCAAAAAACTGCGGCTCACAGGTACCATTCCAGATAATGCCGCGATAGGCAAAACTGACTTGTGCACCTTGGGATTTGCCTTTACAAACCTGTTGGTACTTTTGTGCATTATAAATGGTTTCTACCTTATCATTCGCTGATGCAGCAAATGGTGCAAAACATAAACCACATAGAACGGTTGAGAGGAAAATATTCTTATTCATCTTTTATACCTTTGTTTGTAATGTAACCAACATATAGATTAAAAAATACGCGAGATTAAACAATGCAAATCGAGTAAATTTCTCAGCTTATATGTTTAATTTATATAGTTCCTCTGCAAAGTTAAATTACAGTGCTTTATTGTTATGCGAGTTAAGTGCGATTTATCTCAGGATAAATTCAACTGAATTTGTCTACTTTAGAGTGAAATTTGCTATAATGCTCAGCTATTCTTTTTTATCTCTCAATTACCACTATGCATTATCCTAAAGTATACGATGTCATTGTTATCGGTGGCGGTCACGCCGGTACGGAAGCGGCTCTGGCTGCAGCGCGTATGGGTCGACAGACTTTACTCTTAACTCATAACATTGAGACTTTAGGGCAGATGAGTTGTAACCCGGCCATCGGTGGTATTGGTAAATCGCATTTGGTGCGTGAAATTGATGCCTTGGGCGGTGCGATGGCACTGGCTGCCGATAAAGGCGGTATTCAATTCCGTATTTTGAACTCGCGTAAAGGTGCTGCAGTACGTGCAACACGTGCGCAGGCGGACCGTGTACGTTATAAAGCGGCTATTCGCGAAACATTAGAAAACCAAGCAAACCTTGATATTTTTCAGCAAGCCGCAGATGACCTGATTGTTGAAGGCGATACTGTTAAAGGTGTGGTTACCCAAATGGGTATCCGTTTTGATGCGAAAACTGTGGTGCTGACAGCAGGTACATTCTTAGGTGGTGTCATCCACGTTGGTCTGGAGAAATCTAGCGGTGGTCGTGCTGGTGATCCGCCATCTATTTCACTTGCACATCGTTTGCGTGAATTAAACTTGCCAGTAGGTCGTTTAAAAACAGGTACACCACCACGTATTGACGCGCGTTCAGTGGATTTCTCTGTGATGACACCACAGCCGGGTGATTTCCCATCTCCGACCATGTCATTCATGGGGGATGTGTCTATGCATCCTGAGCAGGTAAATTGCTATATCACGCATACCAATGAACGCACGCATGAAATCATTCGTGGCGGTTTAGACCGTTCACCGATGTACACGGGTGTGATCGAAGGTGTTGGACCACGTTATTGCCCATCGATTGAAGATAAGATTCACCGTTTTGCCGATAAAGATTCTCACCAAGTCTTCTTGGAGCCTGAAGGCTTGGATACACATGAGCTTTATCCAAATGGTATTTCGACTTCTTTACCGTTCGACGTTCAGTTTGAACTGGTTCGCTCGATCCGTGGTATGGAAAATGCGCACATTCTTCGTCCGGGCTATGCCATTGAATACGATTACTTCAACCCACAAGCGTTGAAATTTACCCTTGAAACCAAAGCAATTAATAACTTGTATTTCGCCGGTCAAATCAACGGTACAACCGGTTATGAAGAAGCGGGTGCGCAGGGTTTGCTTGCAGGCTTGAACGCTGCACGCCGTGCTTGGGATCAGGAGCAATGGACGCCAAAACGTGATGAAGCGTACATGGGCGTACTGGTTGATGACCTGATCACACTCGGTACCAAAGAACCGTACCGCATGTTTACCTCACGTGCCGAATACCGTTTGATGCTGCGTGAAGATAACGCAGATCAGCGTTTAACAGCCATTGGTCGTGAAATGGGTCTGGTGGATGACGTGCGTTGGGCAGTGTACTGTGAGAAAATGGAAGCAGTGGAAAAAGAAACAGGCCGTTTGCAACACTTGTGGGCCGCACCAAATAACCCAATGGGTAAGAAATTCGTTGAGATGACCGGTGCAGACCTGTCTAAAGAATGTTCGGCGATTGATCTTCTAAAACGTCCAAACATTTCATTTGCTCAAATTGCCGAATTAACCAATTCTGAAGTATCCCCATTTGTTGGTGAGCAAATTGAAATTGCAGTGAAATATGCGGGTTATATTAACCGTCAGCATGAAGATGTGGCACAAATGAAACGTCTGGAAGAAACCCGTATTCCTGCAGATTTCGATTATGACATCGTGTCGGGTTTGTCCCGTGAAATTACTCTGAAACTGAAAGATGTTCGTCCTGAAACATTGGCGCAAGCCAGTCGCATTCCGGGTGTAACGCCTGCAGCAGTTCAACTGGTGATGATTACAATTCGTAAGAATGCACAGGCAAAGAAATCTGCTTAAGATTTTGCGCTAGAAAAGTCCGCGTTAAGCGGGCTTTTTATCGGCTTGTAGTTTTGTATAAGTTTTGACTATCGTTGAATTAAAAATAACTACTATTAAATTAAGTTATTGATAAATATATATAATAAATATTATTAAGATGTATTAAGTCTATAAATACAATCTTTTAGGTCTAATTTAGATGATATTTACACATGCTGATGTGCTTAAACCCGACTATTGTCGTGCTATTTCTCTATCAAGATTAGGTTAAGAATAATGCAACGGATCGTCAGACTATCAAACGGTTTGTGAATTATTGATGGAGATCAGTCATGGCACAGTCATACAGCGAAAAAGCCCAAAAAATATTAACGATATTCTTATGTTTCTGGGTCGCATTTTTTGAAGGTTTTGACCTTCAAGCTCCCGGGATTGCGGCGAAAGGAATTGCAGCAAGCTTTGGGTTTAGATCAAATCCAAATGGGCTATGTATTTAGTCTGGGTGTCTTTGGAATGCTGTTTGGCGCATTCTTTGGCGGACGTATTGCAGATTATCTAGGACAAAAGAAAGTCCTAATGCTTTCTGTGACTATTTTTGGTCTGTTCATGTCGTTGACTGCAATTGTGCCAAGCATCGAAGTTTTATATGCAGCGCGTTTCTTTACTGGTTTGGGTTTAGGTGCGGCAATGCCAACCATGATTTCAGTCGTCGGTGATGAAGCAACGGAAGCCAACCGTGGCAAGCTAAATAGTCTGATGTATTGTGGTTTGCCGGTAGGGGCGATCTTTGTTGCCGGTCTGGCCATGTTGCTTCCGGAGATTCAATGGCAAACCTTGTTCCTGATTGGGGGATTAACGCCTTTAGCACTGATTCCATTGATGGCATTTATTCTTAAAGATAAGCCTAAAGTGAATGCGGAAGTACCGGTTTCTGGCGAAGCTGTGCCGGGAATGGCTGAGGTGTTGTTCAAGCAGCGACAGTATAAAAATACAGTGCCTCTTTGGGTTGGCTTCTTTTTTACCTTGATGATCAATTATATTTTGATTAGCTGGTTGCCAAATTTACTTATGGAACAAGGTTTGCAGAAACAGCAGGCATTTTTGGTGATGTTGGTGTTCCAGGTGGGCGCTGTCATTGGAACCCTGAGCCTAGGTTATTTACTGGATCGTTTAAAGCTTTGGCAAATGGCGACCATCATTTATAGTGGCTTGTTTGTTGCCTTGGTATTGTTATTCACCACAACTTCTATTCCGTTATTAATTTTGGCGGGAGTCATGGGTGGCATTTTCTCTACGGGTGGTCAATTTATTCTATATGGGATCTCACCGATTTTTTACTCAGGCGCAGGCAAAGTGACAGGCGTGGGCAGTGCGATCTCTTTAGGGCGTTTAGGGGCGATGACTGGACCATTATTAACTGGAAAAATTCTGGCATTAGGTTTGGGAACGACGGGCATTCTTGTGGCAAGTTTGCCAGCAGTGGTCGTATCGGCAGTAGCTGTCACCGCACTATCACGTTATAAGGCTGCTCATAAGTAATTGATCATTGATATCTGTCAATACAAAAAGGGAATCTGAAGATTCCTTTTTTTATCGTCGAGGTTTTTAATTGAATAAAGTCAGTCCATAAAATTTGCTAAAATATACGGATAGTAAACAGATTGATTTTTATATGGCTTATCAACTTATTCCACTCTCGATTCAGGCCACCGATAATATTGCTTGTCCGCATTGTCAGCACAACGTGATTGATTGGGCAGAAGAGCAATATGTGCAACCTTGTGAACATACCCTGTTTATTGCCATGGATATTGGCTTTGAATATATGACCGATGAATTCGAGCACAGCATGCCGCGTTCTGTAGATGATTTGCATGCCAATGATGATCAGGTGAATATGCTGGATGAAATCACCCAAGCGACTTATTCAAATTATCTGATCTATAAGTCTGATCTGGGCATAGATGGGTATTTCCGCTATGTGGGTTTTACTGCATAGATCATCATCAATAAAAAAGCGCCAATCGGCGCTTTTTTATATGGAAAGATTAACTTTCTATTTCTTCTTCGATTTCATCATCCGTAGTATCCATGCCCAATTCTTTAAGCTTGCGCGTTAAAGTATTGCGACCCCAACCTAGAAGCTCTGCGGCATGACGTTTACGGCCACGGGTTTGTTGCAAGGCTGCATTAATCAAGGTGCGTTCAAACATCGGAGTGGCAATATCCAGAAGTTTCATTTCACCATTTTTGAGTTTCTGCATCGCCCATTGACCCAGTAATTCATCCCAGTGATGCGGTGCGATCTGGTTCAGCGTTGGAATTGGCGCGCCTGGATCCTGCTGATGAATTGGAATCTGTTTCAGCTCAGGTGGCAAGTCTTCCGGATAGACTTCACGACCTGTGATCATGACAGTCAGCCAGCGACAGGTGTTCTCAAGTTGACGCACGTTACCTTGCCATGGCAATTTTTGCATATATTCCTGAGTTTCAGGACGCAGAATCTTTGGATTGACCCCAAGTTCCTTTCCGGCACGCGCCAGAAAATGCTGCGCCAGCATCGGAATATCTTCACTGCGATGTGCCAGTTTTGGAATATGAATACGAATTACATTCAGTCGATGATACAAGTCTTCACGGAAACGACCATCATGAACCAGTTTTTCCAGATCCTGATGTGTTGCTGCCACGATACGCACATCGACCTTAACCGGAATATGACCGCCAACTCGGTAAAATTCACCATCTGCGAGTACACGCAGTAAACGGGTCTGGGTCTCAAATGGCATATCGCCAATTTCATCTAAAAACAGTGTGCCACCATTAGCCTGTTCAAAACGACCCTGACGCTGAGTGTTGGCACCGGTAAATGCACCTTTCTCATGGCCGAAGAGTTCAGTTTCGATCAGGTCTTTGGGAATCGCTGCCATATTGAGGGCAATAAAAGGTTTTGAACTGCGTGGTGAATGACGATGCAGGGCATGCGCTACTAGTTCTTTACCTGTACCAGACTCACCATTAATCAATACAGTAATATGCGATTGTGATAAACGGCCAATGGCACGAAACACTTCCTGCATCGCAGGTGATTCACCAATAATCTCGGTAGATTGAATCGGTGGAGCCGCTTTTGCCGATTCTTGTTGCTGTAGCTTGGTGATATGTAAAATCGCACGATTCACCAGTGCCAATGCTTCATCAATATCAAAAGGCTTAGGCAGATATTCAAAAGCACCAGTTTGATAGCTAGAAACAGCCGATTCTAAGTCTGAATGCGCCGTCATAATAATGACAGGTAGGTCAGGATAACTGTGTTTAACCTTGCCCAGGAAGGTAAGTCCATCAATACCCGGCATGCGGATATCGGTCAAAATCACATCGGGTGCTTCCAGACTCAGTTGGTCTAGTGCAGATTGTGCTTCTTCAAAACTGGTCACATCCAGACCTTCCTCTTTAAAGGTCTTTTCCAGTACCCAGCGCATGGCGCGATCGTCATCAATCACCCATATTTTATTTCGCGACATGATTCGACTCCCAAGGTAAATATAAGCTAAAGACGGTTTTTCCAGCCACGGACTGACACTCGATCATGCCGTTGTGCTGATGAATAATATTTTGAGCAATACTGAGGCCCAGTCCGGTACCTTTTGCGCGACTGGTGACCAGCGGATAAAACACCGATTCGATAATCTCTTCCGGCACACCTGGACCGTTGTCTTCAATATCAATCCTTACTACAGAGCGGTGAATCACCCCGTTAATGGTAAAGAGACGCTGAATCCGGGTTCTTAAAATCAGTTCCGGTTGATGTTCGACAAAGAACTCCTTGTTCTCGGTCATGGCCTGTACGGCATTGGCGCAAATATTCAAAATGACCTGAATCAATTGGTCGCGGTCTGCCAGAACTTCCGGTAAGGACAGGTCGTAATCCCGGGTAATCTTGATTTTCTTTTTGGTCTGATTGGCAATCAGTGAACGCACCCGTTCCAGAGGTTCATGCACATTGACCAGTTCATAGCTCGGAAGCTGGCGTGAACCGAGCATGGTATCGGCCAGATTTCTGAGTCGATCCACTTCGCTAATAATAATGTCGGTAAATTCTTTGTATTGTGGATCATTCAAACTGCGTGCCAGGAGTTGAGTCGCCCCGCGAATGCCACCCAAGGGATTCTTGATTTCATGCGCAACACCGCGAATCAGCTGACGCGCTACCTGATGCTGTTGCAGCAGATTTTCTTCACGCGAGATTTTTAACATGCGATCGCGAGGATTGAGTTCGATGAGCAGTAGCGGATGATAAGGTTTGCCCAGATTTAGCTGAGAAACAGTGTAGTCAACATGAATGTCTTTAAAGTTGACCAGAATAGTGGCTTCGCGGCGTGTATAAGGTTGTCCCGTAGTTAAAGTATTATTCAGGGCTTCTTCGGTATTGAACTCATCTGTCGGGTTTTGCAGAATATTGAGTACGGATGTGCCGCTCGCGCGGAATAAGCTCACATCAAATAAGGCTTCACAGGCAGAATTCAGATAATAAATATTAAGATCGCGGTCTATCAATAAGATACACGTGGTCATATTGTCCACTAAAGCACGATAGTCGATCGGAATAATTTGATCCATTCGCGGGTTTGTTCCTGTATTAAAATGGCGCAATGGCATCTTCATAAAGCAATTTAATCAATTTTAAGTTCTGATTTGATGCAAGATGCACGCCAACTTTTATGACGAGAGATTATTTATTGCGATGAAATGCAGAAATGTGACAGAGCAACACAATTCATCTTAGATATAGCGGATTAAATTGAGGCTGTAAATCTAAAATGATTCATTTTGGTGCATGAGTGGGTATGTTGAATATTTTATGGCAATATTTTAGTGCATGATGCAAAGAGTCAGGTTTTCAACTATTTTTATGATGCGAAAAGACATACAATACGCGCATTCTAGTAGAGCGAAAATTCATGAAGTCCCCCAAAGTCGGTTTTGTATCTTTAGGTTGTCCTAAGGCATTGGTAGATTCTGAACGTATTTTAACCCAGTTAAAGACTGAAGGTTATGACGTCGCTTCGGATTATGACGGTGCTGATTTAGTTGTAGTAAATACCTGTGGTTTCATTGAATCCGCAGTGCAAGAATCGCTAGATGCGATTGGTGAGGCGATGAGCGCGAATGGTCGCGTGATCGTAACAGGTTGTCTAGGTAAAGACGAAGACAAGATTCGCCAAATGCATCCCAATGTCCTGAAAGTGACAGGTGCAGCGGCATATAAAGAAGTTATGGATGCGGTTCATCAATACGTACCTGAGCCGCCAAAACACAATCCATTTATTGATCTGGTTCCAGAGCAAGGCATCCGCCTGACGCCAAAACACTATGCTTATCTGAAAATATCTGAAGGCTGCAACCATCGTTGTACCTTCTGTATTATTCCAAGCATGCGTGGCGATCTGGTTTCACGTCCAGTTGGTTCTGTGCTTGAAGAAGCTGCAGCGCTGAAACGTGCTGGTGTAAAAGAAGTACTCGTGATCTCCCAGGATACTTCTGCTTATGGCCTGGACACGAAATACAAGCTGGATTTCTGGAATGGTCAGCCGGTTAAAACCAAATTCTATGACATGTGTGAAGCATTGGGTCAGTTGGGAATCTGGGTACGTTTGCACTATGTTTACCCATATCCGCATGTGGATGCTGTGATTGACCTGATGGCACAAGGCAAAATCCTGCCTTATCTGGATATTCCATTCCAGCACGCGAGTCCAAAAATTCTCAAACTGATGAAACGACCTGCGCACAGTGAAAATACACTGGAGCGTTTGAAAATCTGGCGCGAGAAATGTCCTGATCTGGTGTTGCGTTCAACATTTGTGGTGGGCTTCCCGGGTGAAACTGAAGAAGACTTCCAGATGTTACTGGACTGGCTGAAAGAAGCCCAGCTGGATCGTGTGGGATGTTTTACCTATTCGCCAGTTGAAGGTGCGACAGCAAATGATTTGCCAGATCACGTTCCTGAAGAAATTAAACAAGAGCGTTATGAGCGTTTCATGCAGGTTCAGCAAGAAATCTCAGCAGCCAAACTCCAAAAACGTATCGGTCAAACCATGACTGTGCTGGTAGATGACCTGGAAGATGAATTCCCGGTAGCGGTTGCGCGTTCTTATGCAGATGCACCTGAAATTGATGGCAATGTTTTTGTTGAAGATATCGATAAAAGCGTCATCAAGGCGGGGGATTTACTTGAAGTCGAAATTACTGATGCAGATGAATACGATCTGTATGCAAAACTCATTTCAGTCAAGTCTGCTTAAGATTTTGAATTAAAAAAATTTAAATTGAATACTTTGGAGTTTGATGATGTTGGATTCTAAAAAGCCACGCTTTGGTCGCATCCTGTTAAAGCTTTCTGGTGAGGCGCTGGCAGGCAATAAAGACATGGGGATCGATGCACAAGTGCTCGATCAGATGTCACTTTCTATTGCGCACCTCGTGGGTTTAGGCGTACAAGTAGGTATTGTTGTGGGTGGTGGTAACCTGTATCGCGGTAGCCAGCTACAAAAAGATGGTCTGGTTGGCCGTGTAACTGGCGACCAGATGGGTATGCTGGCAACAGTCATGAACGGTTTGGCACTTCGCGACGCTTTGGTGCGCCGTAATATTAAAACCCGTTTAATGTCTGCATTGCCGATTGGTGCTGTAGTTGAGTCTTACTCAAGCCGTGATGCGATCCGTCACCTGACTCAGGGTGAAGTGTGTGTATTCGTGGCAGGTACAGGTAATCCGTTCTTTACGACAGATACTGCTGCCTGTTTACGTGGTATCGAAATCGAATCAGACTTGATTTTGAAAGCGACCAAAGTTGATGGCGTATATAACAAAGATCCAAGCAAATATGATGATGCGGTTAAATATGACACATTGACTTTTGACCAGGTTCTGGACGAAAAGCTGGGTGTAATGGACTTAACTGCAATCTGTTTATGTCGTGATCACAACGTGCCGCTACAAGTATTCGATATGAATAAATCTGGCGCATTGCTTTCCGTTGTGATGGGTGAAAAAGAAGGGACTCACGTTACCAATTAATGACGTGAGCACCAAAGCACTTTATACTACACGCTAATTTAGTAATAACCTCTTTTCAAGAATTAAGTAAGGAAGATCATATGATTAACGATCTTAAAAAAGACAGCGAAGACCGTATGAACAAAACTCTAGAATCTCTAGAGCATGGTTTTGCAAAAGTTCGTACCGGTCGTGCGCATCCATCAATTTTAAATAACGTGATGGTTTCTTACTATGGTTCAGACGTTCCATTGAACCAGGTGGCAAACGTAGGTGTTGAAGATTCACGTACTTTGTTAATCCAGCCTTTCGAACGTTCAATGGTTTCTGCAATTGATAAAGCGATTCGTGAATCTGATTTGGGTCTAAACCCAATTACAGCAGATGCGATTCGTGTACCGATGGCTGCGTTGACTGAAGAAACGCGTCGTGACATGCAAAAAGTTGCGCGTAATGAAGCAGAAAATGCCAAAGTAGCGATCCGTAACATTCGTCGTGATGTATTGGGCGATATCAAAGCTTTGTTGAAAGAAAAAGAAATTTCTGAAGACGAAGAGCGTCGTGCTGCTGACGAAATCCAGAAAATTACTGACAAATTTGTTGCTGAAGTTGACAAGCGCTTGGCTGCGAAAGAAGCTGAATTGATGAAGGTCTAATTCATCGATGACCGTTGCTGAAGAAAATCCCCGTCTTCCGAAACATGTTGCCATCATCATGGATGGCAACAATCGTTTTGCCAAAAAAAATCAGATGCAGAAAGGTGATGGACACCGTGAAGGAAAAACGGTTCTGGATCCGATTGTTGAACACTGTAAAAAAAGAAATATCCAGGCTTTAACTGTATTTGCCTTTTCCAGTGAAAACTGGAATCGTCCACAGTTTGAAGTTGAATTGCTCATGAAATTGCTGGTTGATACCATTCATGAACAATTACCCCGCATGGAAAAATTCAATATTGCCTTACGCTTTATTGGTGATCGCAGCCGTTTGTCCCCAGAATTACAGGGGCTTATGTTGCATGCCGAACAAAGGACTGCTAATTTCAATAGTATGACACTCACTATTGCAATCAGTTATGGTGGTATGTGGGATATGGCACAAGCTGCACAGCGAATTGCTAGCGATGTTTTAACAAATAAATTAGATCTTGATGCAATTAATACTGATGTATTTGGTCAATATGTCAGCCTCGGTGATTTACCTGCAGTTGATCTGCTGATTCGTACGGGTGGAGATTTCCGTCTTTCGAATTTCCTGTTATGGCAGGCAGCCTATGCAGAGCTTTATTTCACTGAGACGCTATGGCCAGAATTTACCGTTGAAGAACTTGATGATGCACTTGCCGTATTTGGTGGGCGTGAACGTCGTTTTGGTAAAACATCAGAACAGATTCATCAGGAAAAACTTGAGAATTAATACATGTTTGAGCGGATTATAACCGCATTGGTGTTGGTAGCAGTTGTACTGAGCTGTATGTTTGCTACTGAATCACATTATCCAATGTTTGTATTGATGGTTCTTGCTGCTGGGGTGGCCGGTTATGAGTGGTTTAAACTCATGCCGCGAAAATTTAAATATGTCATCAAACCTGTTGCTTGGGGATATGGAGTGCTCACTGCAGCACTTTCAGCTTTGGCATTGTATTTTGCCGAAGTTGCCTTATTGTTATGGGTGGCTTCTATAATTACTTGGTTGCTCAGCATTTACTGGGTTAAAACCTATCCTGAATATGATGGCTGGTACAACGCCAGCCTGCACGGAATCGGCGTAGTTCTGATCTCTGCTGCGGTTACTGCAATTTTCTCTGTCTGGCAAAGTTCACCGTGGTGGCTGATGTACCTGTTTTTACTGGTATGGGGCGCAGATAGTGGTGCGTATTTTGTGGGTCGTAAATTTGGCAAGAAAAAGTTGGCGCCGAATGTTAGTCCTAATAAATCCGTAGAAGGGCTGTATGGTGGTATTGTTACTTCAATGCTGATTGTAACGGCAGTTGCCTTACTTTATCTGGATATGACCTGGCCAGAACTGATTTTATTCCTGATTCTCTCTGTGGTTACAGTATTTAGTTCGGTACTGGGTGACCTGTTTGAATCCATGATCAAACGTCGTGCCGGTATTAAGGATTCAGGTCGAATTTTGCCAGGACATGGCGGAGTACTGGATCGTATTGATTCTTTGCTTGCTGCAGCTCCAATCTTTGCAGCAGGTATGGCTGTTTTAAAACTTATTGGTGTAGATTTATAAATGTCACAAGCAGTTTGTATACTGGGTGCTACAGGTTCCATTGGTCAAAGTACTTTAAAAATCTTGCAGCGACATCCTGAAGCATACTCGGTTTTTGCTGTGACCGCGCAAAGTCGTATCGAGGAGCTGGTTGAAATTTGCCGGCAATACCGTCCTAAAGTGGCGGTGGTGCCGGCTGAAAAAGTAGATGAACTCTCAAAACGACTCCAGCAACATCATTTGGCTAATATTGAAATTCTGCAAGATGAAGCCGGTTTAATTGCTGTGGCTGAACACGCTGATGTTGATATTGTGATGGCAGCAATCGTTGGTGCTGCAGGATTATTGCCGACATTGGCTGCTGTGAAAGCGGGTAAACGCGTACTGTTGGCCAATAAAGAAGCTTTGGTGATGTCGGGTGACATCATGATGCAGGCAGCGCGCGATCATGGGGCATTACTGCTTCCCGTTGACTCTGAACATAACGCGATTTTCCAATGTCTGCCACAGCATTATTTTGAGGCAGAGCGTCATGGCAAGCCCAAACTGGGTGTATCCCAGATTCTGCTGACCGCGTCAGGTGGGCCGTTTCTGAACCATAGCATGCAGCAACTTGAAGAGGTCACACCTGCCCAAGCTTGCAAGCATCCTAACTGGTCCATGGGTCAAAAAATTTCAGTCGATTCTGCTACCTTGATGAATAAAGGTTTAGAATTGATCGAAGCCTGCCATTTGTTTGCAGTTCAAGAACAATTTGTTACAGTTGTTGTGCATCCACAGAGTATTATTCACTCCATGGTTCAATACGTTGATGGTTCGACTTTGGCACAAATGGGTAATCCAGATATGGGCACGCCTATTGCACATGCTTTGGCATGGCCTGAGCGTATCAGTACGCATGTGGCGCCACTGGATCTGTTTATGCATTCACAACTTAATTTTCAAGAACCGGACATGCTCCGTTTCCCTGCATTAAAATTGGCCCGTCAGGCCATGCAGAGTGGCGGAATTGCACCTACGATTTTAAATGCGGCCAATGAAATTGCAGTTGCTGCATTTTTAAATCAACAGATCAGATTTACCCAAATTCCTCAGGTAGTTGAGCACGTCCTAAATCAGATGGACAATCAACCTGCACATGATCTGGAAGCTATCTTGCAAGCAGATCAAATGGCACGAGGTTTATCACAGCAATACGTTGTGAATAAAGGAAGTTAAGATATGAATGCCTTGTTTATGATTGCCGCTGCAATTCTCTTACTCGGTCCCTTAATTGCGATTCACGAGTTCGGTCACTATATTGTGGCGCGTAAACTGGGCGTTAAAGTATTGGTTTATTCCATTGGATTTGGACCAACATTATTAAAATGGACCTCGAAAAAATCCGGAATTCAGTATCAATTGTCTGCCTTGCCTTTGGGTGGCTATGTCAAGATGCTGGATGAACGTGAAGGTAATGTCGCTGAAGAGGACTTACCCAAAGCTTTTAATCGTCAGCATCCGTGGAAACGGATCGCCATTGTGGCAGCGGGTCCATTGATCAACCTGATTTTTGCAGTTCTTCTGTTCTGGGTGCTGTTTTTACCGGCACAAGAACAGCTCAATACCCGTGTAGGCAAAATTTTACCAAATACGCCTGCTGCAACCGTACAAATGCAGCCGGGCGACAAAATTGTAGCTGTGGATGGTACTCAGGTGGAAACCTGGGAAAAACTCAGTTATGCCTTGGTGGATCGTGTTGGTGAAACTGGTGTGGTTTCTATTCAGGCAGATCGCGCTGGTGAAAACAAATTGTTCCAGTTGCCGATTCAAAACTATTTAAAAGATCAAAGTCAATCGCCACTAGAAAGCCTGGGTTTCTTGCCTTATCGGCCGGAAATTCCGGCAGTGATCAGCAAGCTGAGTGAAGATGGTGCAGCCATCCGTCAAGGTTTGAAAGAAGGCGACAAGATCCTGGCTATTGACGGCGTTCAGATGAAAGACTGGTTTGATGTGGTGCAGGTGGTACAGGCATCTCCAGAAAAATTACTCAAAATGGATGTTCTACGCGAAAATCAGGTGGTTCAGCTAGAAGTCATGCCGCAAGGCAAACGTGACAATATGGGCAATGTGACCGGTATGCTGGGCGTACAAAGCGATCCGGGTAAACTGAATATTCCTGCAGAATATAAACAGACCATTCATTACTCGCCAGGCGAAGCACTGGTAATGGCGTTTGATAAAACAGCACATTTATCTTCGATGATTCTGAACTCGATTGTCAAAATGGTACGTGGCCTGATTGGCCTGGATAATTTATCAGGTCCAATTACCATCGCCAAAGTGGCAGGACAAAGCGCAGAAATGGGCTGGGAAACTTTTATTTCCTTTATGGCGCTAATGAGTGTAAGTTTAGGAATATTAAATCTACTACCCATTCCAATGCTTGATGGCGGACATCTGGTTTACTATTTTGTTGAATTAATTCGTGGTAAACCTGTTTCCGAACAAATACAATTGGTTGGACTAAAAATTGGTATGGTACTGCTCGGCAGTATGATGCTTCTGGCATTATTTAATGATTTTATGCGTTTATAACAACGTAAATGGAATAAATTAACAGCGGAAAAGACTGGCATGCAGCACACACATTTATTTATGCCTCTGGCACTCGTTAGTGCAATGGCAGTAGCACAACAAGTATATGCAGCAGATGAATTCATTGTACAAGATATAAAATTTGATGGATTAGTACGTTTAACTCCTGACAATGTGTATGGCCTAGTGCCGATTAACAGTGGTGATCGGGTCAATGATCCAGTCATTGCCAATGCAATTCGTAGCATGTATGCATCAGGCCTGTTTGATGACATTAAAGCCGTTCAGCAGGGCAATACCTTGGTTTTCCAAGTTGTTGAACGCCCGGTCATTTCGAAAATCGAATTGAAAGGCAATAAGCTGATTCCTAAGGAAGCACTTGAAGAAGGCCTGAAAAAAATGGGTCTGGCTGAAGGCGAAGTGCTGAAAAAATCAGCACTGCAAACCATTGAAACTGAACTTGAACAGCAATACATGCAGCAAGGTCGTTATGATGCCGATATTACGGTCACCACGACGCCTCGACCAAATAACCGTGTTGAATTGCTGATTGATTTTATTGAAGGTAAAGCGGCTAAAGTTTTCGATATCAATATTATCGGGAATACCGTATTTAAAGAGTCTGATATCAAGCAGGCCTTTGCCGTAAAAGAAAGTGGCTGGAGTTCGGTCATTTCGCGTAATGACCGTTATGCACGTGAAAAGATGGCGGCGAGCCTAGAAGCTTTGCGTGCCATGTATCTGAATCGCGGTTATATCAATTTTAATATTACCAATTCCAGTCTGAACTTGAGTGAAGATAAAAAGAATGTTTTCATCGAAGTTTCTGTGGATGAAGGCGAACAATTTAAATTTGGTCAAACCAAATATTTAGGTGATGCACTTTATAAGACTGAAGAATTACAGGCTTTACAAATTTTCAAAGAAGGCGAAATTTATTCGCAGGAAAAAGTCAACGCGGTTAAGCAGTTATTGCAGCGTAAGTATGGTAATGCAGGTTATTACTATGCAGAAGTCAATATTGTTCCTCAAATTAACAACGAAACCAAACTGGTTGATCTAAATTATTATATTAATCCGGGTCAGCAAGTCACGGTGCGACGTATTAATTTCACTGGTAATACGAAAACTGCAGATGAAGTACTACGTCGTGAAATGCGCCAAATGGAAGGTGCACTTGCTAGTAATGAAAAGATTGACCTGTCTAAGGTCCGTCTGGAGCGTACCGGGTTCTTTAAAACTGTCGATATCAAACCTGCACGTATTCCGGGTGCACCAGATCAGGTGGACTTGAATGTTGCCGTTGAAGAGCAGCATTCAGGGACCAGTACTCTTGCAGTTGGTTTCTCACAAAGCGGTGGTGTAACTTTCCAGGCAGGTTTAAGTCAGACCAACTTCCTGGGTACAGGTAATAGTGTTTCAATCGATTTGTCGCGTTCTGAAACCCAAGATTATTATAACTTGAGCGTGATGGACCCGTACTTCACCATTGATGGTGTGCGTCGCGGCTATAACATGTATTACCGTAAAACCAAGCTGGATGATGATTATAACGTCAATAACTATGTGACAGACAGTTTCGGTGGTGGGATTAACTTTGGTTATCCAATTGATGAAAACCAGAGTGTTAGCCTAGGCCTGAACATTGATCAGACCGATGTGACCACTGGTCCATATGTGTCGACTTATGTTGCTGATTATTTGGAACGTAATGGCGGAAAAGAAACAAAAAGTGGTGAGTATTGTCCTCAAGCATTAGTTCCAATTAAAGATTCTGCTGGGAATGTTACTGGTTACCAGCCTTGCCCTAATCCAGTTCCATATGGTCAAGAATTCCAGGGTGATTTTTTGACTTATAACCTTAATTTAGGTTGGTCTTATAATACCTTAAATAGACCGATGTTCCCGACAACGGGTATGTCACATCGTGTCAATGCTGAAATTGCCTTGCCAGGTAGTGATGTCGAGTATCAAAAAGTCACTTATGACGCTCAGGCATTTTTCCCATTAGGCAAAGATTTTGTCCTGCGCGGTTATGGTAAGTTGGGTTATGGTAATGACTTGCCATTCTACAAGAATTTCTATGCAGGTGGTTTTGGTTCGGTTCGTGGTTATGAAAATAGTACATTAGGTCCTAAATATCCAGGTGTATATTTCTCTGATACAGGTCAAACGGATCCTTCTCCTGAGGAAGTAGGTGGTAATGCACTAATTCAATTTGGTACCGAATTAGTGCTTCCAGTACCATTTAAAGGGGATTGGGCACGTCAGGTTCGTCCAGTCATCTTTGCTGAAGGTGCACAAGTGTTTGATATCCAATGTGATGTATCAAATGAAAATATTTTCGTTAATGGCACTTCAGTAAATGGAAAGCAGTACTGTAAAGATAACTTCGGTTTCGATGCAGATAATATGCGCTATAGCGTGGGTGCAGGTTTCACCTGGATTACCATGATTGGGCCATTATCACTTAGCTATGCATACCCATTGAATGATAAAGATGGGGATGATACTCAAAATATCCAGTTTGAAATTGGACGTACTTTCTAAAATCGTTTTGACCTAGAAACTAAATTTTGCTCATAAAGCCTGCAGGTTTTGTGAGCAAATTTTTTTGAATGAGTAAGAATATGAAAAAAATGATTATGGCAATGAGCCTGGCTTTGGCAAGTGTTGCACCTTTAACTCAAGCGGCAAGTATGGGGGTAATTGACTTGGAGCGTGTGGTTGAAGGTAGTACCTATCTAAAACAACAAAACACGATATTTCAGCAAAAAATTCAGCCACAAACCACTAAAATTGAACAACTCAGCAAAGAGCTGGAAGCTTTGCAGCAACGTGCTCAATCCAACACTAAGCTCAGTGAGACTGAAAAACAGAAAATGTCTGCGCAATATCAGGCTAAGTTGCAAGAATTAAATCAGTTACAACAATCTGTACAGACGAATGTCCAAAGCTCGATTCAGCAGATCCGAATTGTATTTGATGCACGTGTAAAGCAAATTGCTGAACAATTGCGTAGAGAAAACAACCTGGATGTGGTTTTAAATAAAAATTCAGCGCTTGCTTATGATGCTAAATATGATTTAACTGATAAAATGATTCAAAAGGTTAATGCAATTAAATAATCAATGAATCATCAACAGCTTCAGTTAGCTGATCTCGCTCGCCTGGTTCAGGGCGAGTGCATAGGTCAGACAGATTTACGTTTGAGTGCTTTGGCCAGTCTTGAACAGGCAACTTCACACGATCTGGCATTTGTGAATGCCGATAAATATGTAGAGCAGGCCAATCAAAGTCAGGCAGGTGCTTTAATTGTCACGGCTGAACTAAAACAACAGATAACTTCACATCAAAACTTTATTGTTGTGGCAAATCCCTATCTGGCTTTCGCGATTCTGACGCATGTCTTTGAGAAAAAACATCGCCAGCGCGGCATTGAGAGTACTGCTCAAATTCACCCGTCGGCAGTGATTGCGGACGATGCTTATATTGGTCATTATGTGGTGATTGGTGAGCATTGTGTCGTGGGTGCGAATACGATTGTTCAGGCGCATGTGCAGATCGATGATGATGTCGAGATCGGTCAGGACTGTTTTATTGACTCACATGTGACCCTCACCGGCGCAGCAAAAATTGGTAATCGGGTGCGCATTCATGCCAATAGCGTGATTGGTAGCGAAGGGTTTGGTTTTGCACCTTATCAGGGTAAATGGCACCGTATTGCGCAATTAGGTTCTGTATACATTGAGGATGATGTGCGTATTGGGTCAAATTGTAGCGTAGACCGTGGTGCACTGGATGATACGATTTTGCAACAGGGTGTGATCATTGATAATCTTGTGCAAATCGCGCATAACGTTAAAATTGGTGCACATACCGCGATTGCTGCAAAAACTGCCGTTGCAGGAAGTGTTTCAATTGGCAAAAACTGTATCATTGGTGGAGCCTCTGCGATTTCTGGACACTTGAATATTGCCGATAATGTGACGTTGACCGGAATGTCAATGGTGACAAATAATATTTCTGAAGCTGGAAAATATTCATCCGGGATTGGTCTGTTTGAAAACCAGAAATGGAAACGTACCGTGGTTCGCCTCAGACAATTAGCAGATGTGCCATTGACCCAGGTGATCAAACGACTAGATCATATGCAATCTCAGATTGAGTCCATTGAATCAACATTTAAGTTGCGTAAATAATTATGATGACAGAGTCGAATTTGCCTACATTCACTAAGCCTGAATTGCCAATGAATATTCAAAAGATTCGTGAATATTTGCCCCATCGCTATCCATTTTTATTGGTTGATCGCGTCGTCGAAATTACCGATAATGGCATTGTTGGTTATAAAAACGTCTCAATTAATGAAGAGTTTTTACAAGGCCATTTTCCGAATTATCCAATTATGCCAGGTGTACTGATTGTTGAGGCACTGGCACAAATCTCTGGAATTCTGGGTTTTGTGATGAATAACGAAGTACCAAGTGAAGGTTCTTTGTTCCTGTTTGCCGGTGCGGAAAAAGTTAGATTTAAAAAACAGGTGGTTGCAGGTGACCAATTGGTTTTAAAATCTGAATTAGTGATGCAAAAGCGGGGCATTTACAAATATAATTGTATTGCCACTGTAGATGGCGTCGTCGCAACAACCGCGGAAATTATGGTTTCGCATCAAAAAGTCGAGCAGGCATGAGCAATAATCCCCTTATTCATCCAACTGCCATTATTGACCCGTCAGCAGTCATTGCTGCTGATGTAGAAATTGGCCCATATTGTATTATCGGGCCAAATGTCACTATTGGTGCGGGTAGCAAACTTCATTCACACGTGGTGGTGGGTGGCTATACGCGTATAGGTGAATATAATGAAATTTTCCAGTTCGCCAGTGTAGGTGAGGTGTGTCAGGATCTTAAGTATGCCGGTGAAGAAACCTGGCTTGAGATTGGCGATCACAACAAGATTCGTGAGCATTGCAGTCTGCATCGTGGCACGGTTCAGGACCGGAGCCTGACCAAGATCGGTAGTCATAACCTGCTCATGGTGAATACGCATATTGCACATGACTGTATGGTCGGAGATTATAATATCTTTGCTAATAACGTCGGTGTGGCTGGACATGTCCATGTCGGGGACTACGTCGTCATTGGCGGAAACTCGGGCATTCATCAATTCTGTAAGATTGATTCTTATAGCATGATTGGTGGGGCATCACTGATTCTGAAAGATGTACCGGCCTATGTAATGGTTTCAGGTAATCCTGCGCATGCATTTGCTATGAACATTGAAGGTATGCGTCGTAAAGGCTGGTCAAAGACCGTAATCAGCGGTTTACGTGATGCCTTTAAACTGATTTATAAATCAGGTTTAACGACTCAGGAAGCAATCGAGCAGATCCGTACAGGAATTTTGCCTGAAGTGGCTGAGGTACAGCGTTTAATCGATTCTCTTGAACAGTCGAAACGTGGTATTGTGCGCTAAAAGTTTAATATAATAAAAAAGACACCTGAAGGTGTCTTTTTTATTTTGGGAATTTCTATTTTACTTAAGAAATTTAATTTCCTCAGCTTTCGGATAATTCTTCAATAGCTTTGTTTTGTATTGCGAAGCAAGCGTAGCATTCTTTTCAACATCTTTGCTGATGTTATAAAGCTGATACAGGGCAGTGGAGGCTTTCGCAGAATTTGGATAGCGGTCAACGACAATCAGATAATTACGTTTCGCTTCAGCAAATTTTGGTGGGTCAATCGCCAGATTGAATTCCGCTAACCAGAAATAAGCATTGCTGATATAAACGCTATTCGGATTGTTTTTAATAAAGTTTTGCATCGGGGCAATGGCTTTGGCTGCACCGCCATTTTTATAAGCATCTAAAGCCACGGTATAAGCGGCTTTTTCCAGCTCAGCAGGTTGCTGTCCGCTGCTTGCTGTATTGACCTTATTTGCGCTTAGGCTGGGTGCAGTATCCTGTGGGTTTTCCTCCGTTGGATTGTCTTCAGCAGGTTCAATTTTTTGCTGCAACAGTTCAAGACGCTGATCGAGATCGGCATAACGATTAGTCAGTTCATTTTTGAGCCGTTCAATCTCATTTTCCTGTTCTTCCATTTTACCGCGCAAAATCCGCAGGTCATTCTCGAGCTGCTGGTTCTTTTGCATGATTTGCCAGCTGGTATTGGTTTGAACTGCTGGAGTTGCACCAGCCGCAATTGCCGCTGAGGTATTTACTGTGGTTTGATTTGTAGCTTGGCTCAAGCCGCGCGATTCAATCGGAATATTGGCAAATAGAGGTGTGGTAAAGAGTGCTGTCACTACACACAATACGGTCTTTTTAAACATCATAAAATTTCCATAATTCTTTGTGAGATGCGGATCCGCTGCTCATCTTTTCAAAGTAGATCATTCATATACATTGCACACATTAAAAACGGCATTTTTAGAAAATGCAACAAGGTTTTACAAAGATCATGTGAATCTGAGTGTTGATGGATTGATTGTGAAGATCCCTTAAAAATCAGCAGAAATATCAATATTGTTTTTAAAATAATCAAACGGATAGCTTGAGGGATTATTTTGCGGAACAAGGCTTGCAACTTGATTAAAAATCTCTATACTCTGTTTTTGTAATGGTAGCCCTGCTGGTTACTTCGCAATTGTACTCTATGAACCCCGCCAGGACCGGAAGGTAGCAACGGTAATAGAACTATGATGTGCCGGAGCTTTGCTGGTAGGGTTGCCACCATATTCTTATTATAATAACAATGCGAATTCGCAGTTTTCTATTCTCAAATATCCTTCCTTTTTCAATGTCATCAAACAGCACTATCTTATTGTTTTAATGATTCAGATCATTATTATTTTATGTCGTGCTTTATTTTGCAGCTAATATTGGATAAATAACCAATATACTTATACGTGCATTAAGACTTTCAAAGAAGATAAGAATTAATCTTCTGCTTTACGGTTAATCGCCTTGATAATCGCATCCATTTCAAAACCACGATACATTAGAAAACGGATCTGTTTGGCTTTGAGCTTCAGGTCTTCACTGACCTCAGTCCCATATTTTTTGACTTTTAGTTCATAGGCTTGTTGAACCCAGTCGGTTTCTTTGAGTTCTTCTGAAATCAGAGCAGTATCAATCTTTTTGCTCTTGAGTTTCATTTTAATTTGATTGGGACCTTTGCCTTTACGCTTTTGACTCGACAACATGGTTTCCGCCACACGCTGATCACTTTGATAGTTCTCACGGGACAGCTCTTCCACTAAGGTAATGACTTCATCACGATGCTCTGCATAAAGGCTTAATTTCTCGATCAGTTCGGCTTTGGAATATTCCTTGCGCGTCAGTACGGCAAAGGCATAAGAACGTAAGCGTGAGCCTGTCAGTCCCGGTTTCTTCTCATCCTGAGTTGGGGTAGAGGAAAATAAACGCTCTTCGGGATCAAATTCAGGAGCGTCTTGGATCGCAGTTTTTGCAGGTTGAGCTTGATCTTCAGCATCACCAAATTGCTGTTTTAAAGTTTCATAATCGAGCAGTTTGCTGAATTTCACGTCTGACATGATTCTCTCGGATTTTACGTTCCCTATATAATAACAAAACGCCCCGGAGGGCGCTGTGTCTTGACGTTTAAAGATGACGCATCTAATAAGATCACGCATCTAAAAAGTCAGGTTCTTCCTTGCTATCGTCTTCTTCAACAACCACTGCTTTGGTAAGCAGCTGGTCGCGAATCAGTTTTTCGATCGTCTGAGCCATTTCTTTATGCTCTTCAAGATAACGGATGGTGTTGTTCTTACCTTGGCCAATTTTGTCGCCTTGATAAGAATACCACGCACCAGCTTTCTGCACGATTTCTTGCTGTACAGCAAGGTCGATCAATTCACCTAGATGGTTAACACCTTTGCCATAAAGAATCTGGAACAAAGCTTCTTTAAACGGAGGCGCCATTTTGTTTTTCACGACTTTGACTTTGGTTTCAGAACCAACAATCTCGTCGCCTTCTTTCACTTGACCGATACGACGGATGTCTAAGCGAACAGAAGCATAGAATTTCAGTGCGTTACCACCGGTTGTGGTTTCCGGGCTACCAAACATCACACCAATCTTCATACGAATCTGGTTAATGAAGATCACCATACAGTTGGAACGCTTGGCATTACCAGTAATTTTACGCAGTGCCTGGCTCATCAAACGGGCTTGCAGACCCATATGCGAGTCACCCATTTCGCCTTCAATTTCGGCACGTGGTGTCAATGCAGCAACAGAATCGACAACGATCATGTCGATCGCGCCAGAACGTACCAGCATGTCTGCAATTTCAAGTGCCTGTTCACCGTGATCCGGTTGCGATACCAGCAGATTGTCGATATCTACGCCAAGTTTGCGCGCATATTGAGGATCAAGTGCGTGTTCCGCATCGATAAATGCACACGTACCGCCTGCTTTCTGACACTCTGCAATTGCTTGCAATGTCATTGTGGTTTTACCTGAAGATTCAGGACCATAGATCTCGACGATACGACCTTTAGGTAAACCACCAATACCGAGTGCGATATCCAGCGTTAAAGAACCTGTAGACACGGCTTCAACTGCCTGAACGGTATTGTCACCAAGACGCATAACTGTATTTTTACCAAACTGTTTTTCAATCTGGCTTAAGGCAGCGTTGAGCGCCTTGTTTTTATTCTCATCCATCTTACAACCTCAATACGATGTCACTAAGTTAGTACTCAAGTGGATGTCTTAAATTAGAGCTTTGTTCCACAGGTGTATAGTGACAGAATTTTCCCTAGTGTTCTATAAAAGTCAGCGCATGTACGACATATTCTGACGCTTAAATTTATTCGTCATTATAGGACCATGACTGATCGAAATTCTGACTATTTTCATTTTTAAATCTACTGATGTCACGACGATCTTTCTTGCTTGGACGATGGTCGGGACGAGCTAGATTATGCAACTTTCTTTGTGACGTAATCAATTCCCGGCGCGCAATACTGACTTCGGTCTCTTCATACAGTTTTTGTGCCACGGGTGCAGGTCCACGAACATCAGAAAGTTCCTTAACCAGCACGGTTTTTTTGTCGATGCCTTGCTGAATCGTCAGTTCCATACCAACACGGACTTCGCGCGATACCTTGACACGTTCACCATTGTGATGGACTTTGCCACCTTCAATCGCATGTTTGGCAATCGAGCGGGTTTTAAAAAACCGTGCTGCCCACAGCCATTTGTCTATACGCATGCCTACCGCATCTTCGGGTAAAGACGATTTACGCATATTTTTTTTCTACCTCAGCCTGATTTAAATGAGTGATTAAATCTGTTAATTGGTGCAGCATCGGGTAATTACAAGTCTGACGTGCTAGTTTGGCTGAAGAGGGCTGCTGGATGCTGAACAGGTTCTGAATGCCATAGGCTTGAGCCCCATTCAGGACTTTTTCAGTATCATCAATAAAATAAGCATGTGCAGGATCAAATGGATGCAGTTCATTCAGGCCTTGCCAGAACTCGATAAATTCTTTGGCATGTCCGATCGTTTCTGAGCTGACGATGACATCGAAATAATCTCTTAAATTCAAATGATCCAGTTTAAATGCTAGACCCGCACAGTCAGCATTGGTGGCTAGCCAGATCGGGTAGTCATTATTTTTAAGATAATCCAGCAATTCGAGACAATGAGGGCGTAAGGCGACTTTATCTTTATGTTCAATTTGCATCGCCAGAACATCGACTTCGACTTTAGCCGTCCAGAAGCGTGAAGAGTACCAGTTTAAGGTATGATTATGTTCCTGATAGAATGCATAGAGTGTCGCTTGGCTGTGTTCCAGGCTACAGCCATGTGTGGCAGCATAACGCACAGGCAATAACTCGTTCCAGATGAAATCATCATAGGCAAGATCAAGTAAAGTGCCATCCATATCGAAAATTATAGTCGGCTTTTGCATTCAAGATTCTCCAAAGTTTTTCAAAGTTCAACAAAGCATACAGAAAAGCTTTAGATTCAATAGAATTACTCAACTTTCGCGTTTATTAACGACAATCAAATAATTTCAAAGTTCAACAAAGTCATTTACCTTTCAAGAAAAAATATGTACATATGTGTGTACATAATTTCGCTCTGCCTGAATATGTACAGAGTATAGAACATTTGGACTGGAAAATTTAAATGGCTTTAAGTGATAGTTGGCTCAAATCCAACAATGGGAAACCGCGTGAAAAAGTTGAGGTGGTGACAGATCGTGATGGTCTGTCAGTGCGAATTACACCTAAAGGCAAGATCGTCTTTCAATATCGCTATCGTTTTGGCGGCAAGGCCAAAAGACTGGATTTAGGGACTTATCCCTTACTCAGTTTAAAAGATGCCCGGGTACAGGTACATAAATATAAAACTGAACTCGACCAGGGCAAGGATCCGATGCAGCTTAAACTGAAAGGGGAAAGCGACTATCTGAAACAGCTTACAGTCAAAGACATTTGCGATCTCTGGTTTAATACGGTTGCCATTCATAAAGTCTCATATAAAGATGATTATCGGGCCTTTGAGTTGCACGTTTACCCACGTATAGGTAGACGGATCTGTGATGATGTGTCGCTGCAAGAATGGTCACAATTGCTTTTTGATATTGCTGCAGATGCTAAAACCGTATCGATCAAGGTGCTGGGCAATTTAAGAATGATCATGCGCTGGGGATGTATTCACGGAAAATTACAGCATCAGCCTATTCAGCACTTGAGAGCAGCAGATCTAAACGTAAAGAAAGTAAAGCGCTCACGTTATCTTTCAGAACAGGAAATATTCTGGGTGGTGCATGCTTCACTGCGATCGAATGCCATATCACCAAAAAACAAAGCCATTATTATCATGTTGCTGTTCTTCGGTTGTCGTGTTTCAGAATTAAGGCTGGCCAAGAAGTCGGACTTTGATTTTCAGGAAATGATCTGGCACGTACCACCAGAGAATCACAAGATGGGGGATCGTACCCATAAGCCTATTATTCGGCCCATCATTCCACAAATTGTGCCATTCATTAAGTATGTTTTTTCACTCTCACCTGATAGCTGTGAATACGCTTTCCCGAACTTGAAGGGTAAAGCCTATACCATGTTGGCCAAAAGCTTTCAGACCACTATACCTATATATGTGAATGAGAATGTGCGTAAACGTTTTGGTGTGCAGATCCAGCACTGGACCACACATGATTTGCGCAGAACAATGAGAACGCATATATCAGAACTGGCACCACCGCATATCTGTGAAATTATGCTTGGCCATGGTTTACCTGCAGTATGGGGAACTTATGATTTACACGAGTATTTAGATGATCAGGCGCAGGCTTATGAAAAGTGGTTCTTCAAGCTCTGCGCCATATTGGATAATTACGAGCGCTTTGATATTAAAGGCTGTATTTCAAGTGATTCAAGCAATCCGTTGTCTCTTTCCCAGGCATCCACGGCTTTAATACCATAGCGGCTGCTTGAGCGCCCATGTGCTTTGATCACTGGTTCAGGAAAATCCTTTTTATTGCGCCAGTTGATCAAAGTGCCTTTTGTTACCCCATAACGCTTTAGTAACTCAGGCGTTGAGATATATAAAACCATCAAGACACCTCCTTTAAACTTTTCACCACAGATTCCGGTAAACCAAACACATCCTTAAAAGCCTTATCAAATTCACCACTAGCAATAAATTGATCGATGCAGTTTTCCGGCTTCTGATGCTGAGCGATGTAGCTGCTCAATGCCTGATATATACCGTTTGAATTTCCCTTAGTTACACCGACATGAATCTTGTCACCGATATTCTTAACTGAAAATCCAACATTAAGATTTGAAGCGTCAATGATTTCCATAAATGGCACGAATTCATCCTGATTAAAAATCAGATCAAATGGCATTTCTTTATGCAGCTCATCACAAACATAGTTAGCCAGTTGAAGTTTTGTTAATTGAATTTCAGTCATTGGCTGGCTCCTGTGTTCTGACAAAATCTTTGCCATCGGGATCAACGCCAAGGTATTCACAAATTTTTCTACCATGGGTAGAGCCAACGCATGTTTGATGTGACGCATGGCTCCAATTTAGATCAGACTTACGTTTCTTGGCTGAGCGTAAAGACCAATACAATCTTTCTTTAGGGTCTAAATGAATTTCATCCCATGTTTTTTCAGTCGGAGAATCAGGCACCGCTTGGGCTTTGGCTGGAACAACAAGAAAACCAGCTTCATTAATTGCCTTCAAAACTGCTTCTGCTTGCTCATCACCCCATTCATGGGAGTTGCGCAAAATTGCGGTTTTTACGACTTCTTTAATATCCATCATGCCACCACTTCTTCAAATAAACGGACACCGACCAGGCGGCCGCCATCGACACAAAATTGCACATTAGCCAAGCCGAATAGATCAGAAAGCAATACGCCTAGCTCATCCTCTTTTAATGTCAGCTCGCTTTTCCGTGTCACAATAGTTTTGATTTGTGCTTTTAAACTGCTGATTGCATTTACAGGCTCTTCCGTTGGCTTATCACAGAATACTTCCCATACTTCTTTTGCTGGTTCTCTCGGAGTCGCTGGCACTTCAACAGGTTTAATCACATCAATCTCCTTTTCTGCATGCTTTGCTAATAAGTATTTAAAGCTGCCTAATTTTCCAATCCGTTTCACGGATCCATTTTGGGTGAGCCTGTAGATCGAATTAGTGAATTGCTTGTCACTCATTTCTGCAGTAGCCATAAGTTCGGCCTTACTCAAACCATTGGGGAAGTCTTCTAAATAGTGAAGAATCGCTTTTTCTACACTAATCTTTGCTTCATTATTCGCTAATTCAGGCTTTGGCTTTGCAACTGGCTTTGGCTGAGCCACAACTTCATCTGCTACTTGGTTAGCATTCACCAAAGAATAAATACCTTGATGCTCTTCCACCTCAAGAAGCTCAAGCGCTGCTCTTACTGTTTTCACACTTAATCGGCAGATACCCATTAACTGGCTGATAGACAGGCCTAGAGGATCATTTTTGATAGCATTAAAAACCTTATCTTTAGCTTTGTTTAAAGCTTCACGTTCATGGTGTCTTCTTAGATCTGCTGCTGAATTCATTTTAATTCCCCTTTAATTCCTCTAAGAGCCACACCCGAAGGTGTGGCCATATCCGTATTATTTATTTGGGAACATATCCATCTGATCTTCGATCAATTTCTTTTTCTGCGCGTAGGCTTGCAGTAATTCCTGTTGATGCTCATTGGTCAAATTCGGCTTAGCTGCATTCATTTGCTGTGCAACTTGTCGAATGTCTTCACCGTTCTTGGCATCAGAGATCAGTAGGGTAAGACCGTTTTTAACTGATCCACTTTTGATCGGGTCTACAGCGGGCGCTTGTGATGTTTCAAACTTGGTGCGTACTTGCTCAATGTTCGCCTGCAGGTACTGGAAGTCTGTTTGCGTCAAAGCATTGTCATTCTCGATCTGTTCTTCGATGTCCAGAATGTCGGCCAGTGATTTCGCTGTATTTAAGGCTTTGGCATATTCCTTTTTCATTTCCGTAGAGCTAGGTTGTTTCTTTTGCTGTACCAGTGCTTCGGCTTCTTCCTGTAGGCGCTTCAATTCATTTACGCTTAACTCTCCATCTCCTACATCATTTGATGTTTGATTTTGGACATTTTTAGCTTGTTGAGCCGGCGGAATATCTTCTACTGGTGCTTCAACTTCCTGTGTAAAAGTCTTGGTTTGAGTTTGACGTGAGCGCTTTGGTTTTTCTTCTGCAGGTGCATCGGTAACAACTTCTTTCACAACATTCTGCTTAATGCTGTCCAAAGTTTGCGGTGCTTCTTGTGGTGCTGGTTCAGGCGTAATATCAATGATTGATTCCATTTCTTCTTCTTGAGTACGTAGACCCATAAGCAGATCTGGCGCATAGATACGACCGAAGAATGAAGCAGCACGATAGCGAAGCATCTGTTCAGGCATTGATTGCCATTTTGATCCATTCTTTTGATACCAGCCTTCTTTTACAGCCATTTCCATGGTGATAGGAGTAGATTCCAGACGCTCACCAGTCGCTTTTTCAACAACCCAAGCCACACATTTGTAATTCTTAACGCGAGCAGTTTGATTTGATTCGACTGGTTCTTTTTTCTTAGTAGCCTGGTTATAAATCCATTCAGTCACAGCATATGGAATTTCTACTTCTTCATCACCGCCAGTAATATCAAAGCGTAAAGGGCTATAACGACCACTACTATTGATTGCAGCAATAATGAATTGGCTTGACCAACTCGGACGACCGTCCACCAGGTAAAGGTTTTGCATGATCATCATTGGATCTGCACCTAAGCGCTGAGCCATATTCAAGGCAATAATGCAGTTAGACACGCCGTTTGGGTTTGCTTCAGGACGGAATAACCATTTCTTAGCCTGCTGGTCGTAGCGATCTTTAACCATAAGAGTGTTGCGGAAAGCTTCAGGAATGATCGTACTGTTGGCCAAACTTTCAGCCATGTGGTGCATCGCCTGGAAGCCACGATAAGTATTAAAGTTTGCTTCAACATTTTCAGGTTTACGTTGAGCGCGAAGTTGTTCAGTTGTCATTACTTGAGAAGTCATTGTGTTATTCCTTATTTCTAAAAATTAATTACTTACGAAATTTGCAGGTAGCGTACGCAGGGCAGAACTTTTCATTGCAGAGCATGGATTTAGAGTTGCCGTAAAACGTACCGTGTTTAATAATTTTGGCCGCGTGGTGCAGTAGTCCTGGATCTTCTTCAGTACCCAGGAGTACTTCTGCAGGTGATTCAATTTCACCAATACCCACGTGCTGACCTTTATCTGTTTTGCCAGTGGTCAGGCCATAAATACGGGCAGGGGCTGTTACCGGTTCCTGTAGAGCATGTGCAGCAAGTACGGTATAAATTCCCATTTGCGGCGCATGGCCAACGGTTTTTACTACGCCGTCATTAGTTACAGCAGCCTTGCCGGTTTTGATATCAGAGATACCTAATTCACCTTCATCGTTTTCATAAATGCGGTCGATGGTGCCAGTAAGTTCAATTCCTAGATCTGCAAGGATTAATGATTCACAATGCACTTCCACACCGATGAAGTTCTGAGTAGGTGCAATGTGAGTGATGTACTTGTGCATCAGTGATTGGCCAATTGACTCAGCATCGTTCTGATTCAGGTCAGACCAATCCACTTCTTCATTGGGTTGCCAGATCTGGTGATGCAGAATTTCTTCGCATTCTTCCAGGCTAACTTCTTCACCGATTAAGTTCAGGTGATCCCATTGGGTTACAGCTTCATGAATTGCGGTACCCAAGCGATTGCGTGCACCAGCTGGATTGCGTTTATTTAAAAGATTCTTTGCTTCCCAGCGTGCAGGGCAATCAAAAAGATCGCCTAGTGACGAAGCACGGATCGGGATAATCCGGGTAGGATTGACATAGGCATTCACTTCGCACCCCCTACAGACTTGGCAATCGCTTCTGCCTGGTATGCAGATTCTTTATCTGCTGCATGCAAAATCATGACTGACAGACCAAAGAAGATTGAAAACAGGAGCATCCAAGCAGCGACATTTGAAGCAACTTCTTTCGCTACTGATTTAGGTTCTGGATGTTGGTACAAGCGCTCAGAGGTCATGCTCGATTGACCGAACTCTGGCAGGTTGCTTTGAATAGGATTTTGTTTCATACTTATCTCGCATATTTGCAAGCCCGCTAGATTTCCAGTCCCTGCGGGCTTTTTATTGGGTACGAGATAAATATTGCTATAGCGATAGAATTATGTCAATAGCGATGCGATAAAAATATCGCAAAAAAGATAATTATTTTTACAGCAATAAAAAACCACCCGAAGGTGGTTGTAAATTTTTGGATGTCATTAGTTTTTATATTGGCTCTCACCATACTCAAGCTGGAACAGGGCATCTTCAATATCTAAAAACATTTCTGCGTTACTCTTATCCAGACTTTGTTTTTTAAAATAACTAAAAATTAAAAATCCAAAAATAGCAGATGATATTAAAAATGATCTAACAGTCTCTATGGTTGGATAAGACCAGATAACAATGATTAAATTAATTAAATAGCCTAATAAAAATAAACCTCCAAAAGCACATATGGTTTCAATATAGTTGTTGCTGCTGGACTGTATTTCATACAGTAAATCATCAGCCATTGCCCTAAGTCGGTCACGCTTAACATCTAGATAATGATTTTTTGTCTTTCTGTTATTCAAAGAACCTTTTCTTTCATTCCTAGCTCTTTCGATTATTGAAAATGCAGCGTTTGCGTCCTCTAAGGATACATAAAATCCACTTTTATGCTCCCACCCATTTTCTGTTCTTTTGGGCTTAAAAAATAAAGCCTTGGTTAGTAATCTCCATAAGTACATAGATTTACCAGTTCTCCAATGATTGCCAAGACCAAGCCCAGCCAATGACTTCAAATTGTTGTTCTATAATTTCTTGAGCTATCAATCTTTCTTCAGGATATTCGGCTGCATTGTCGCTTACGATCCGTACACCACCCAATGGCAATTGATATAGGCGCTTAAATTTAAATAAACCGCCATGGCATACGGCAAATACTTTGCCATCCCTAATCGTTTTGCGTCCTAAGTCCACGTAAACAATATCTTTGTCCTTGATCGTTGGAAACATTGAATCACCCATGGCTGGAAGGGCAATACAGTTTTCTTTAAGAATGTTTCTATCTGTCAGCGCATTTTTGTTCACGGTAATTTTCTTTGCATGTTGCTCCATCGCTTCTGCAAATGAGCCGCTCCCACAAGAAACATGAACATCATCAAAATATTTAATTTCCACTTCCTCAATGCTGATTAATCTTAGTAATTGATGGTCAGTTTCTAATTCTTGTTTTTCTTTCTCTGCTCGCCATTGACGTTCTAACTCAATGATTTTATCCATAGCATCCATTTTTTCCGGATGTTCCCCAGTCAATAAATATTCCTGAGTAGTTTTTAAAATCTTGGCAATCGCCATAAGGTTATCTGCAGACGTGCTTTTCTTATCGTTTTCTAAGTCCGAAATTGTTGACTGTGTTACCCCAGCTTTTTTAGCAAGCGCAGGCTGTGATAGGCCATGCGACTTTCGTAGTGTTCGAATTCTATTACCTAGTGTCATTTGTTTGATTTCCAGTCTCGATACATCGCTATTGTGATTTAAAAACAAATCGCAATGGCGTTAAAAATAGTTGTACAAATATCGCAATAAAGATAGTATTATCGATAAAGCGATAAATAGGAGTTAAGTGATGACTAATTGGAGTCAGCTAATTAAAGACCTTCAAGATAAAACGAAGGCAAATATGACCCAGCATCAGATCGCTGAGAGTGTGTCCTGTTCCCAGAACTACATAAGTGATCTGAAAACTGGAAAGAAGGGAAAGCGTATTTCTTATGAAATCGCTGAAGGCTTAAAAAAACTGCATCACGAAAAGGTGCAATCAGACAGCAATGAGGGCGAGCAATGTCTGAAAAATTAACTGAAAGCATCACTTTCAAATGCACATATGACGAAAAACGTGACTTGGAAGCAATTGCTAGATCTGAAAACAAAACTCTGTCTGAGCATATAAGAAGTTTGGGCATATCGAATATTTCTGAAGTTCGGGAACGTTTAAATAATCTCGCATCTCTTATGCGTCTGACCACAGATACCGTAGACACGCCTATTTTTGAATTAACACCTGAACCATTGATGAAACCTACCGGCACAAAAAAAGCCCATCTGTGCGACCAGATGAGCTTCTTTGCCATTCACTCAGAAAGTAAATGAGGCATGTAACGAATGTTGAATTTAACACGTATCGGGGAGGTTGTGAAGCTATGAATACTGCACAAGTAATTCCGTTTAAGAAGCCTTCACAACCAGCACAAGGGGCTGGGAAAAACATGTATAGCGATAAGTTCGATCAGGGCTATGTTATGTCTAGTCGCTTGTATCGAAAAGAAGTGTGGCCATTCATTAGTGATGCTGCACGTAACGTCTATGTGGAGCTGGAAAACCGCATTAACGGACATAACAAAGAGTCTGATTTTGTCAGCTATTCACAACTTCAGGGCAGTGATCTACCAGGTGCACGTCAATTGGGCCGTAAAACTGTATCTGCTGGCTTAAAGGAACTTATTAAATACGGCGTTATTAGTGTTGTTGCTAGCGGAAAACAAGGCATGAAGTCTTATCGAATTAATGAGATTTCTATCAAAGATCGGTTCACTAAGGGAACTAGTTCACCTATGACACCAGTTTCATTAGTGAACCAGACCAGTTCACCTACGACACTAGTAACTAGTTCACTAGGGGAACACACAATAGATACACCTATAGAATCTTTAGAAAATAATAAGAATAAAGCGCCGGCTGAATTTGTTCCTCAGGATCGTGGTGCTTTGAATTTTATTGATTACCACTCTGAAGACTCAAAGTTGTATTCGCTGAAAGATCTATCTGGGACCTACCCAATCAAACAGGATTTCATGGCTCAAGCAGCTGTGAGTTTCCCAAAGCTGTCACAAGCCATCGTACTTGAACAACTCAAAGAGCTGGCGCAATGGTCAGTTGGTCAACCTGAACGTATTTCTCAAAAATGGATGACCACCTGGTTGAACTGGTTACGCAATTACCAGCCGGCAAAACCGAAGACAGACAAGCCAAAGGCAAGCAAGAAACCTAATGCAAATCTGAACGTGAATGATGCATGGAAAGATCAGGCAACTTATCACGCACCTGTTGAAAACTTCCAAGTGGATATCCCGGAGGACTTCGTATGAACGCAATGTCATCGTTTTCATTTGAACTCAAAAAAGTTCAAGAGATCTGCAATAAGCATCAAGTCGCTATGGTTCAAGCCGGGCCATATCACAAGTGCCCTAAATGCGCCGTAGAGTTTCATGAAGCACAACTTGCACAAGCACAGGCCGAAGTGGATCGTCAGGTACGTGAAAAGCATTTTGCAGGTGCTCAACTTCCAGAACGTCATGCTCAGTCAGGTTTTAAAAATTACCTGGTGAAACATGCAGGACACCAGAATGCACTGAATCAGGTTGTTTCTTTTGCCAAGAATATGATCAACGGCGACAAGAATAACTTTGTGATGGTTGGGCCGACTGGTACAGGAAAAACCCATCTGAGCTGCGCAACAGCAAGAACATTGCTCAACAAGGGCAAGCATGCACGCTACATCACCAGTGAGGATCTGGCACAACGAATCATGCACGCATGGGATGCACCAGACGCTACAGAGAAATCTGTAATCCATGATTTCACTCAATACGATTTATTAATTCTGGATGAATACGGACTGCATGACCGTGATAAACGCCGCGAGCTGGTACATAAGGTTTTGTATGCACGATATGACCGTATGAAGCCGACCATGCTGATTTCAAATTTAACCCTGGAAGAACTGCAAAAAGACTTAGGTGATCGTCTTTGGTCTCGATTCCAGCAAGGTGGCTTAAGCGTAGTCGAATGCAATTGGAATGATCAGCGTGTAGGTGGTGCAGCATGAGTATCAGTCAATCACACGGCCACATGTTTGAACTCACGATTGAAATCGTTTTGTTCATCACGTTCCGGAGAAAGAAAACCTATGTGCAGGATGTTCTGGATGATGTGGTTTCAGACGTAAGCAAAAGAACTGTGCAGAAGTATCTGGCATCACTTGAGAAGCTTGGATACATCACAGGCGATAAAAAATATCCACAAGGATTCCTGCCAACCGAAAAAGCTAAACAATTATTTGAGGCTGGTACATGACTGGAACCCGTTGGAGCGAAAAACAGTTAGAAGTTCACTTGAATAAGCATAATTTGCGCAAGGAATGCGCGTCAGTGCAATTTAAAAACAAAATTGAAGTAAAGACACATGAAGCAGAGAAAAACGCCGTAGACGCGAAACTAGAGCGAAATAGCGTAGAGGGTGAAAAAGTCATTTTAGATTTTAATTTGCCGGCCATTCCTCCATCAGTAAACCACTACTGGAAGAAATCTGGACGCGGTTTCAAGTTAAGTGATGAGGCAAGAGATTTTCATGATCTGGTCAGCATGTTGGTACCGCCAACCAGAACAGCAGCACGGTTAAAACTGGAGGTGACGTTTCATTTTCCAAATCGGTTAAGACGGGATATCGATAATTACTTGAAAGCAACGATTGATAGCCTGGTGAAGTGTGAATTTTGCGTAGATGACGAACAGTTTGATGAGCTGATAGTGCGCCGGGGCAATGTTGTAAAAGGCGGATTACTCAAAATAAAAGTGATGGAAATTTAAATTGAATATAGGGGTTGCTATGGGAAGTTCTATGGGGCTGCAACTGGTCGGTGGGGAGTGTGGAGAGGGGGTATATACGAACGACCCTCGCGCGCGCGCGCGTTTTATCAATCTGCATACCAAAAAGAAGGTCAAAGAGTTCAAGTTAAAACTTCGAAATTACAAACGTCCGGACTTCAATCGAATGATCCTGGACTTATGCAAATGCGGATGGACACACGAAAAGATTGCAGACGTTCTACCGGTGTCTGGTGCTTCTACCGTGTCTGAATGGGCGCGTGGTGGCGTTCCAAATTATGACAACGGCCATGCATTCATTCTGCTTTGGCAAACAGAGACAGGCATTGATCGTTACCCACTGGAAGGTGAATGGATGACATACAAGTACAAGATTGGCCAGATGGATATTTTTGAAGACGGCGGCCTGTGTGATCAGGTTATTGATGAGTTGGATCGGGAGTTGGGTTTATGAACTTAATCGAAAAATTAGGGCTAGAGAAGTGTAAGCAGATTGTGGATGGGGCACCTGAGTGGGCGAAGTATTGGATTACCCGAGATCAGTATCACGGCCACATCATGTCATTTCCAAATATGACTGATCAGCAGAGTTACTTGTTGAGTGACCTCCGCACCGCTCTAGCCGACCACGACCGCATTGATACGTGTAGTGATATCAAGAACCATATCAGCCCGAATACGAAGGTGATTGAGGGATGAAAATTATTTTAATCGCATTTTTGTTGATGGTATCCATCCAGGCGAATGCCTCATGCAAATACGAGGCTCGCGTTAGATTGGGTTTGGTGTGGTACACGGTGGATATTAAGACTGAAAAACCGCTAACCAGAAAACAGGTGATTAGCCGTCTGGCTCAAAAATATAACTTTCATGATGTTGGTGATATTTACGAAGTCAAAGGATGTGAAAGATGAGTGATTTTAAGGCTGGTCAAACAGTAACGCACGACAGTCCATGCTGGAAACCACAAGGCAAGCTAACCATTGTAAAAGTAGATATTGGCCGTCGTAGTGGATTAAAAATTATTACTGCGACCGATGAAAGCGGAAAGGAGTTCACTGCTGTAGAGGGGGTATTTCATGCCACCTGACTACACCCACATCGAGAATGACGGCACGCCGTGGAAGGAGGCCAACGGCGATTGGTTTTACTGGCGTGATGTATGGGGATGGATTCAGTATGTCGGGCCAAAGAATAGTAATTTTTTTAATAAGTTTAGGTAAGATAGGGATTAATAAATAACAAGGATTTATTTTATGTGGGAATGTTTAGTGACACTTTCAACGTGGGCTGAAAGTAATTCGGGGCAGATTCAAATCATGATAGGTGTTATCGCGCTTGGTTTCGCCTATAAGGCGTATAAAAAAGTCCTAGAACAGATTGAAATCTCTAATAAACAAACTGATATTTCTATAAAACAAAATGGTATAGACGCAAAGTTAGCTACACTCAATCTATTAAATGAGAATATAAAGAATAATATTGATATGCTTAAACAAGTGCCGTTACTTGTTGGAGAACTTGAAATAATTAAAAAACAATTAGAAGAGAAAGGGGAGAAAGAAAAGGCTGAGATAGTGATGAATAATATAGTAATGCTTACTAATCAAGAAAATACCATAAGCAAATCTAAAAATGAACTAGCTGCCATGACAGAGAAGTTCTCTAATATTTCACACTCAAATGAAGAAGAATGGAATGAGTATCTGAAAATCTTGTATGAAAATTTAATTGGCTCAACGAATTCACTTGGTGATTATCACATGCTTATCCACTCTATAGAAAAAATAAAAATAGAAGAAAACTTAAAGTAATCACCCAACAAACCCGAACACCCATACCCCCACAGTAACCCTATCAACCAACGATAGGGTTTTTTTATGGCAGCTCGCAAAGTAAATACACCAGGTGCAACAGAGAAAGCACCGGAACCAGTCAGCACGGCAGAACAGGCCGATGCAGCGTTAGAGCACATCACGGGTCAAGATGCTGAATCACAAGACCAGTCTACTAATGAAACTAGTTCACTAGGTACACCAGTTGAACCAACTGCAGAAGAACTGGCAGCCAAAAAGGAATATGAAGAATTCCTTGCATGGCGCAAAAACAAAGGTGAATCAGCTCAACCAGCTACACAGCATGTACCTACATCCAATGCACCTACCGATCCAACAGCAAAGCGCACGCGCCAAGTTGTAGGCCCTAACGGTTGGATCACCGAGGAGTACTAACCATGTGTGGTGGATTTATAGGTAAGGCCATTAGCACCGTAACGGATGCCATTGGTCTGACTGATACCAAAGCAGCATCCAAAGGCTATGACGCTCAGGCAGCAGAAGCCAAAGCCCGAGCAGAAGCGCAGACAGCAGAAAACGAACAGGTGGCACAGCGCAAAAAGCGTAAAGCTTCTGAAGTGCTTTCTTCTGCATCTGATGATGAAAAGAAATCAACACTAGGCGGTTAAGGCATGAGTGATCGAGCAAGTCAAATTTGCAAACGGTTGGGTGAGCTTCGGGCAGAACGTGCCAAATACGAAGCGCACTGGACTGAATGCTACAAGTACGGAGCACCTGAACGCCAGCAGTGTTTTAGTGGCAGTTCAGGTTCCGAAGGCACCAGAGAGAAACAGCGTGCTGATTTGCTGGATTCTACTGCTGCTGAATCAATCCTGATCTTTGTATCTAACCTGATTGCAGGTACCACACCTGCAAACGCGATCTGGTTTAAAGCTGTGCCTGATGGTATGGATGATCAAGCTGAACTTACACCAGGTGAACACTGGCTTGAGCAGGTCGCACAATTCTTATTTCGTAATATCCACGGCGCAAACTTTGACAGTGAAATCTACGACATGATCATTGATTTCGCCGTTGCTGGCTGGGGTGTGGTTTATCAAGACATTGACCGTGAAAAAGGCGGTGGCTTCACATACCAGTGCTGGCCAATTGGTGAATGCTTTATTGCGTCCACACGTCCAGATGGGCAAGTAGATACGATTTATCGCGAATACACCAAAACCGCTGCACAGCTGGTCAGTGAATTTGGCGAACACAAAGTAAGTGATGCCGTGCGTAACACTTACCAGACTCGACCAGATGACCGTTTCAAGGTTGTGCATGTGATCGAACCACGCAAGGTCAAAGCATCAATGACCAACCGTGTATTACTACCGAAGAATATGCCGTTTGCTTCATATCATGTGGAAGTGGATGGAAAAAATATCCTGAAAGAATCTGGCTATAACGAATTCCCTTGTGCGGTACCACGTTTTAGAAAGATCCCGGGCAGTGTGTACGGCATCGGCATTATGTCTACGGCGTTACCAGATGCTAAATCAGCCAATGCTTTGATGCGTGACACCTTGCGCAGTGCTGAGATTGATGTACTCGGTTTCTGGATTGCTGAAGATGACGGCATTTTAAACCCACGTACTGTGCGTATCGGTGGCGGCAAGATCGTTACTGCAGGAAAGGTGGATTCAATGAAGCGCCTGGATAGTGGAAAAGGCTTTCAGGTCGCAGATCCATTGCTAGATCGTATTCAGTCCAGCATCCGCAGAAAGCTTATGGCTGATGGGATGTCGCAGCATTACAACACGCCACCGACAGCAGCAGAGATTTATGCACGTGTCGACATGATCCGGCAGCAGCTTGGGCCGTTATATGGCCGTGCACAGGCTGAATTACTTGTTCCTATCCTTGATCGTGCTTTTGGTCTGGCATACCGGGCAGAAGCATTAGGCGAAGCACCAGAGGATCTACAGGGTCGTAATCTTTCATTCAAGTTTATTTCACCACTGGCACGTGCTCAGAAGCTTGAGGAAGTGGCCAGTATTGAGCGTCTGATGGCTTCACTTGGATCAATTATTGAAGTCGCACCGGATGCACTGGACAACATTAATCTTGATGCAGTACCGCAAGTACTGGCAGCTGGTCTAGGTGCACCAACTTCAATCATGCGTACTACGGATGAACTTCAGGCATACCGTGAGCAGAAAGCACAGCAACAGCAACAGGCAGCAGCTCAGGAACAACAGGCAGCTATGGCACAGCAAGTAACAGGAGCTGTAGCAAATGCAGCAGGCAAAGGTCTGGAAGCACAAATGGTTAGTGAGGTGATGCAGTAATGGAATATTTAGT
Source organism: Acinetobacter lwoffii (assembly GCF_024129115.1). Lineage (GTDB taxonomy): Bacteria > Pseudomonadota > Gammaproteobacteria > Pseudomonadales > Moraxellaceae > Acinetobacter > Acinetobacter lwoffii_T. Next base: position 35,487 of record NZ_JAMXXO010000004.1, on the reverse strand, counting down.
TGGAGCGCTATGTTTATTGTTGGTGATCTTTATTTGGCTACTTGTCAATCATGATCAAAAAGTGGCTGATGCAATTACCTATAAACGAAAGATTGAAGTGTTAAAGGACACAGAAGCCAAGCTGCGTGCACGTCTTGCTGAGGCTGAAGCCAAAGTTAAACAGCCTGAATCTGATTTCAGTGAACTCATTGCCGAACAAGAGGACGAATTAGGCTTTGGCCATCACGTTAAATGGCGCTCACATCGAAAGCCAACGGCGCTGACCTATCAGATACATTTCGATATGGACGTTAATGGCCAGCGAATTTTAGAAGAACTCACCGTGCGATTTAAACGCAATGCTTTCACTGATAACGAACGTGAGACATGCCGCCGTTTGGGCCGTGCCGAAGTCGTGGACTTCATTATCAACCGAATTAACACAGCAAATGACCCTCGCTATGACGAGAGCCTAGAACTAGCACACATGGAGCAAAACAATGAATGAACAACAGAACCCAAACCCAGAGAACATACCAGCAGTTGAACCAGTTCCAACTCCAGAACCAACTCCGGGAGCAGAACCACAACCGGCTCCGGGTACTCCGCCAGCAGATCCAGCACCAGGTGAACCAAACCCGGCACCAGTTGAAACAGATCCAGCAAAAGCGGTACCAGAATCTGCCGATGCCTATAGCGTTTCAATTGATGGCTTCGATTTTGATGCATTTAAAGAAGATAACGCTGAAGTACTGCAATCATTCCATGCTGAAGGCATGACCAACAAGCAAGTTGAAGCAGTCGTTAAAGCCTATGAACAGCATCAATCCGTGCAAATGGAGGCCCTGCAGGAAGAATGGGGCAATGACTTTGGTGCAAATGTGAATCTGGCTAAACAAGCCATTGAAGCATTAGGTTTTCAGGCTTCGGATCTGGACTCACCAATCGGTGCGTTAAAGCTGGCGGCCGCTATTGGTAAGCATATTCAGGAAGATTTACCACCTTCTAACACACAGCAAAACGTTGGTGAATCAGTTCAACAATTAATGATGTCGGAAGCCTACTTGAACGACAAGCATCCAGACCATAAACGCGTCTATGCACAGGTTGAACAGGCTTATGCGAAGCAATATCAATAAGGGGGATTTAGCCAATGGCTAACCAAAACAAAATCACAGCGGCGTTTGTTCAACAGTTCCATGACACATACGACGTTGCGGCACAGCAAAACGAATCACGACTGCTTAAAACCGTTGTGAACCGTGGAAAAATTGAAGGTGAGTCATTCACCATCAATGACATGGGATCTGTAGAAATGCAGGCTTCTGGTGCTCGCTATGGTGACACTCAGTGGACGCATCCGGATGTGGGTGTGCGTACCGCGTTAATGTCTGATTGGGATCTATTCATTCCAATTGAACCGCGTGACCTGCCTAAGCTAAAAGCAATGCCACAAGACAAATATATGAAGTTATTGATCAGCGCACGTGAGCGCAAGATTGACGACATTATTTATACAGCGCTTGTTGGTCCAGTGACTCGCAAAGTAGTAGACGATGCCGGTACAGCAACTGTTTCCACGGTGAACCTACCAGCAGGTCAAATCATCGCACCGGCTTTCGGTACGCTGAAGCAGCAAATCACCAAAGCAAAATCACTATTCCGTGCGAACGAATGTGATGAGCAGAACGGTGAAGAAATCTTTATCACGTACACATCGGATGTTCTTAACGCATTCTTGAACGACACCGTTTTGACCAACTCGGATCACGTCAACGTTCAGATGTTGCAGAACGGTGCAGTCGGTCACAAGTGGTTGGGTGTGACTTGGGTTGCTTATGAAAAAGTAGGTCAAGGCGCTACAGCCGGAACCAAGCGTTTAGCAATGTACTGTAAGTCTGCTGTTCATTTCGGTGATGCAGATATTACCAGCTTCGATATCTCGACTCGTCCGGATAAGAAGAACGTAAAACAGGTTGGTGGTGTTCATTCATTTGGTGCTGGTCGTGCCAATGAGAAGAAAGTCGTAGCGATTGACTACACACCGGCTTAATTAAAGGGGCTTTGGCTCGGCATCTTGGGCATGGGGTGTCGGGTCTTTTTTATAAGGAGCAGCCAAAATGATTCAACTTCTGATGTGTCTTTTTGGTTTTCATGGTGCGACTGAGATTGGAACTGATACCAAGCCAGAGTGCCGCAATTGTTTGAAGGAAGTGGAATAACTATGAGCAATTCTAACACCCAACAAACCTAACCAAAGAAGCCTTCAAGATCATTAAAACTTGAGGGCTTTTTTTATGTCTATTACAACCAGAACATCCATCGTCAACCATGCTTTAAGCCTGATCGGTGACAGCAACATTGCTTCATTTGATGAGAACACGGCACGTGCTGAACGCTGCCGAAGTATCTATGACCAGGTGCGGAAATCCATCCTGCGTGATCATCCGTGGTCGTGTGCAAAGAAACGTACCATTCTGGCACCAGTGACAACTTATCCGGCCTTTGGCTATACCCATTCTTTCCCATTGCCGCGTGACTTCATCCGGATCATCAGCGCCAATACAGAAAAATATGAGGTCGAGAATCGTTACATTCTGGCCAACACCAATCGGATAAACCTTGAATATATTTTTGACAACGATAACGAAGATTCTTGGGACTCAATGCTGGTTGAAGCCATGTCACTCAAGATGGCTGCCAAGCTATGCAAACCGAATACCGGTAGCGATGCAGCAGGGCAATCTGCAGAAGTGCAATATCGTGATCTGATCAAGCGTGCACGTACGATCAATGCACAAGAACGACCTTCTGAAGATATTGTTTACGAGGAATCACGCTATATCGGGAGTCGCTACTAATGAAGCAATGGCTACTCAAAAATAACCTGTCCAGCGGTGAATTATCCCCGTTACTGCATACCCGAACTGATGTGCAGCAATATGCCAACGGCGCAAAGAAGCTGTTAAATGCTATTCCACTGGTGGAAGGTGGAGCAAAGAAACGTCCTGGTACTAAGTTTCGTGGCATCTTTGCCGGTGCATTGCGTCTGATTCCTTTTGTACCGAACTCGGATAATCCTTTTCTATTGATCTTAGGCATAAACACCATTCAGGTTTATAACCCTTTGACGCAATCCGTGGTTCATACAGGAAGTACGCCGTATAACACAGTGGCCAAAGTTGCACAGATCCAGGTGGCACACTCACGCTATCGCATGTTCTTTGTCCAGGGCGATCATCCGGTACATCGTCTGGTCTGCAGTAAGGACTTTGATAACTGGAACTTTGATCAATTCACTTTTGTCACAGCGCCGGTGGATGAAATCAATACCACACCTAACGTGGCATTAAAGCCAAATGGCACAGATGTTGGTAAAACCATTACGCTGACCGCTTCATCATATCCAAACTGGAAGAACACTGAAAACTACATCATTGGTGAGCGTGTTATTCATCTGCTTAAAACATGGGAAGCGGTAGCAGATAACTCTGCATCCGAGCCGACAGATCTGAATGATAAGTGGCAGGAAGTCGCCTGGTATGACATTCCAGTCTTTAATGCCTCTCACATTGGCGCAATCGTAAATATCAACGGTGGCCAAGTCCGTATTACTACAATCACATCGGGTACAGTGGTCTCAGGTGAGGTGTTAGTAAAACTGAATGCAGACGTTCAAGCTATTGCCAAATCATGGACCTTAAATACTGCGGCATTTACAGCAGCTACCGGTTATCCATCCACAGTGACATTCTTTAAACAGCGTCTGGTCTTCGCCAATACCAAAAACAACCCGAACCAGTTATGGGTTAGTGCAATTGGGAATGATGGTGATTTCTTGGAAGCAACGGACGATGCCAGCGCATTTTCCATGGCTTCATCATCTGCACAGGCAGACAATATTTTGCACCTGGCACAACGTGGTGGTGTGGTCGCGCTTACTGGTGGCTCTGAGTTCCTGATTAGTTCAGCCGGTGCATTTACACCAGCATCTGCCCAGATTGAACAGCACACAACCTACGGCGCACAATCCAATGTACGTCCGTGTCTGGTGGGTAATGAGCTGCTATTTGTTCAGCGTGGCGGTAACCGCTTGCGTGCACTGTCTTATCGTTATGAGGTAGATGGTCTGGTCAGTCCGGAACTATCAGCTATTGCACCACACATTGCAGAGGATCATGGCGGTATCAAGGAACTGACCTACCAGCAAACGCCGTATAGCCTAGTGTGGATGGTGCTGAATGATGGCATGGTGGCCAGTATCACTTTAAACCGTGATCAGGAAATGAATGCCTGGGCACAGCATGACTTTGGCGGATCTGTACGATCAATCTGTGCCTTGCCTCAAGCAGCCGGCAATGATCTGTGCTTCATGCTGGTTACGCGTAAAACCTCGGTTGTGCTTGAGCAACTGGACGAAACATCATTCATGGATTGTGAGATTGCACATAACGGCGCATTAGCAAACAGAAACCTGCATAACAGCACACAGTATCGATTCCAGAATGCAGATGGTTATTTCTACGATGACAATCAGCCAACGTCCGGCACCTGGTTTGCTGGCCAGCCGTTCAATATGGAAGTTGAGTTTCTGCCACCGGATCACAGCCAAGTTCCCAATACTGCAATGTTCCATAAGATCCAGGCGCATGAAACGGTCTTGTATATCCGCAATTCAATTGGTGGCCAGTGCAACCAGTACGACCTGGAACACAAGTCATTTAACCAGTCTGCATTCCAGAATCTAACCTATACAGGACCGGTCAGCGTCAGCATGAATGGTTGGTCGACCTTGCACGAAATGGAATTAAAAATAACACACAACAAACCGCTGCCTTTCCACGTCCAAAGTGTAGCTATGTTGGTATCAATGAATGAGAGATAAAGATGCTTGTACGTGCAGCAACACTAGAAGATTTAGACACGCTTGTTGACTGGGGCAAGCGTCTGACCAATGAATCACCACGGTTTAAAAAGCAGGGCTTTGATGAAAAGCGGGCGCGTAATGTATTTACGCATTTGATTAATGAGCTTGAGTCTATCCTGATCGTGATAGATGAGTACCAGAACCCGGTCGGCACATTAATTGGCGCATTAGATACTGACTGGCGCACAGGGCAAACACTGGCTTATGAACAGGGGCTTTATGTTCTGCCTGAATATCGCAAATCGGGTGCAGCCAGTGATCTGATTGAAACATTCAAAGTATGGGCAGATATGAACAAAGCAGATCGTATTCAGGTCGGCACCATCACTGGCATTCATGCGGATCGTACTGTGGGTCTGTATGAATCATTAGGCTTTGAACTGGTCGGCTATGTTCTTGAGATGGAGGTATAACCATGTGTGGAGGTGGAAATATTATTGGTGATATTTTTGGCGGCGTTGGCAATGCCATGAATGCAGTGCAAACACGTGCTGAAGCCAAAGGAAATGCTAAAACCGTTCGATCTGTAGCGCGTGCAGAAGCGGGAAAAATTAAGGAGCAAGGGTTGCGTAATGCCTCAACGGCGCGTGCCATGGCTGCTGAGAATGGTGTGAATGTTGATGTGGGTGCAGCAGCCCGAATTCAGGATGAACATATTTCTGATGCAGCTTATAACGCATCTATCACAATTTCTGATGCAGATAACAACGCGTCAAATATCCGTCGTGCCGGCCGAATGCAGAGTAATAGTTATGGGCTAAAAGCTGCTGGCAATGTCGTGAGTGCCGGCGCAACAGCTATGGGGTGGAAATAATGGCTTTAATCCCACGCTCACAAGGTCGTATCGTCTCACAGCCAGCGTTACGTCAGAGCACACCAGTCACAGGCTTGGCTGAACTTGGTAATGCAATCGGTGGTGTTATTGATGAACGCAGACGAAAATCCGATGAGGCCGATGTATCCGCAAAACGTGCAGAGCTTTATCACAATGATCTGGCCGAGAAAGAAGCCAAGGTTAAGCTGGATGATGTACTGACCACCGAGCTATCAGAGCAAGTTACATTGCTTAAAAACGATGTGGCCAATGGTGCAATGAATGCTGATGTGGCCAACAAGAATCTACAGACCTGGTCACAGGAACGCTTCAAAGGTCTTGAAAATGATCTGCCGATGCACGCGCGTCTGGATCTGCAAAACTACTGGTCCCAAAATGTAGCGAAGAATGCCACTTCATTTCTGCCGTTGCAATTAAGTGCTGACAACAAAAAAGGTGAAGTGCTGGCTGATCGTTATCTTGAGATCGGCACACGTATGGATCGTGAAGCGGGTGCGGAATACGTCAAATCCAATATTCAGAGCTTGAACATACCAGAAGCACAGAAACAGGCACTCATTTATAAATACCAAGGCACACGTGACCTGCAAGATATTGATGGGCGTATTACTTCGGCGGTTGAAAACAAGGACACAGCCAGCCTGCAGCAACTCATTACCGAAATGGATAACGGTGGTTTTGGTTATACAGACGGTCCAACACTGCAGCAGAAAAAAGCCCAGGCACTTAGCCGGATCGATGCAATCAATAAGCAGGTTGAAATTGAGGAAAACAAGCGCCTGCAATTGGCTGGAAAGGCATTGACTGAGTTTAAATCTCAGGTGATGACTGGCCGCGCTTTGGATGATGATTACTTGCAGAACATGGGTGCTGCGGTTCAAGGTACCGAGTACGAGGCTGAGTACAATTTCTATAAATCACAGTCCACAAACTTCCAGTCATTTGGCCGTTTATCTACTGCCGACATGGAAAAGCGCGTCAACCAGCAAAAAGCCAAAATGGCCAACAGCAAGACAGCGGATGCAGTCACTGAGGAAAAAGTTCTCGGTGTCTATGAATCCATCCTGAATAACAAGAAACAAACCATCAAGGACAATCCAAATCAGGCGGTACGTGAAGCAGGATTGCAGACACACCAGCTCACAGGTATGGAATTAAAAACCAATCCGGGTGGCTTTGCTGAAAAGGTGGTGGATAACGCCGTCAGTCAGGTTGCATTGAAAGATCTAAATCTGGTGATCAAGCCGATTGCAGCCGAGGATCTTCCAGAAGCGAAACAGGCTTTTGATGCTATGGGCGTAAATCAGAAACTGGATTTTATCGGCAACCTGATCCAGCAAAGCAAAGGAGTACCAAGTGGCAACAAGATCTGGTCGGCTACGCTAGGTCAGTTAGGCGGTGGTGATCTTTCCTATCTTATGGCAGGTGTAGCACGCGCCAATAACTACCGTTCACGTGATGGTGAAGATGTTGCAGTTGCTATCGTTTCAGGCACACAAGCCCTCAAGAATAAACAGTTGATCATGCCGAAAGAGGAACTACTCAAAACGAAGTTTAATGAATATGTAGGAAATACTGTTTCAGGTGCCACGGCAAATATGACCTATGCTGCCTTTAAATCGATCTATGCGCATTTGATTGAACGTAATAACTACATCCATGATGACAATAAAACGATTGATGATGATGCTAAAAGCTTCATAAATACAGCTCTAAGTCTGGCTACTGGTGGGGTGTATTCCCAAAAGGTTGAGTACGGCAATCAAAAGACATGGAAGGTATCCAAGCCATACGGAATGGATGATGACCGTTTTGAAAGTATTTTAGATACTCGCTATGCGGCGATTGCGCAGAAATACCAGACTTCAGAAGCTGAACTTAAAGACTTGCGTTTACGTCGTGAAAGTCAGAACGGCCCTAAAGGCCAGATCCGCTATGCACTGATCAATGAGCGTGGCACACCGCTGTTTTATATGAACATGCCTGATGGAGTGACCAAGTAATGAGTAACTGGTTATCTGAATACTCCACTGATGATCAAAAGCAGGTTGATGAACTCAATATGAGTGGGCTTACACATAACCCTACTCAATATAAAAAAGGGCCCGGGTTATTTGCTGGGGCGGGTAGTTCCATTCCACGCGGTGTTTTAGCAGGCACAGTAAAGGCTGTTGATGCTGTGGCTAAACCTTTTGAACGTGTAAAAGATCATCTTGAGTATAGTATCAATGACACGCTGAATGATGGTTTAGATGGTGCACTAGATGTACGTGAGCCATCATTCATAGAAGTTCATGCTGCAAAGAATAAAGAGCGCAAAGACATCCTAGTCATGGAGGTTGAGCAACTTGAAGATAAGGAAAATACCGGACTAATCGGTAGTATTGGCTTTAACTTAAGTGATTATCTTACCCGTGCACTTATAGGTGGCGCAACTGGAGGCTTGCCAGGTGCGGTTGCCCTAACTGGAACATCGGAAACAAACTATAGTTATGAGGCATTGACCCACAAAGGTGTTGACCCAACTACTGCAGCAAAAGTATCAGTGGTTGATGGGGTTATTGCAGGTGGTGCTACAGCCTTGCCGCTATCGTATGGCTTTAAGGGTGCGGGTGGGCTAGTTGGTGATGCCGCCTTATCGATTGGTGGTGCAACAGCAATCACCACAGGTGGACAGTACACAAGTGGTGAAATACTTAAATTAGAAGGATATGAACAGCAGGCTAAAAAATACGAAATTACTTACGAGAGCGTAAGTACAGGGCTTTTGTTAAATACTTTGTTATTTGGAGCTGGTCGCTATGCACGTTCGCGCTCAAGCGGCGGAACTAATTCAGGCAGTGAAGCTGATTCGGGTAGTGGAAATAATGCAGACTTTATTGAAGGTGAATTCAGGGAGTTAAGTGTTGATGAGATAGAGGTTAAGAACGCTCAAATTGAAAGTGCGCTAGTCATAAACGAGATGCAGTTTGAAGATGCTGCGGCACCAGTGAAGCCAGCCAATCCAGTTCAACATAATAATCATCTTAAAAATCTAAATGAAGCAACTGAAAACATAAAAGCTGGTCGACCGGTAAACGTGGCGCATCCGGTGAAAGGTGAGGATAAACAGAAGCCAGTCAATTACGACACTATGGCCTTACCCACCAATGCCAAAACAATTGCACGTAAAGCGCAGCAAGCTGGGATTCCTCCAAATGTAGCTTTAACCATTGCCCATATTGAAACGGGCGGTTCATTCAGCCATACAGCCAAGAATCAAACATCTACTGCACACGGTTTATTTCAGGTACTGGATAAGTCCTGGAAGAACTTAGGCGGTGGTGATCGATCTAATATTGATGAGCAGATCCGCATCGGCTTCAAGCACATGAAGCAGGCAGAAAGCCATATTAAGAAAAGTATTGGCCGTGAACTGCAACCGCATGAGCATTATTTAGGGCATTTACTTGGACCAGGTGGCGCAAGTGCAGTTCTAAAAGCAGATCCAAATACACCGCTGATCGATGTGGTTCGTAAATACGATCCAAAAAATGCCAATGACATTGTGAAAAACAATGCTATGGATGGTATGACCGTCGGCCAAGCGATTGGCAAATGGCGTAACAAGTGGAATGGTTTAAGCGCTCGATATGGTGGCAATGGCACCAGTACTGCAATTGGCATGGATGGCAGCAGCTATGACATGGCTTATGAGGTCAAATCACTGGATGAACTGATTGCATCGAATGATCTGGCCTATGGGGTCAATCCGCTTTACCCATCTGAACTGCAACCGCGTGACCGTACCCGGGAAGCATCACGCCAACAGATTGAGCGTATGGCTGAGGATCTACGGCCCGAGTTACTTGGCGAATCTCCAAAACTGTCTGATGGTGCTCCGATTATCGGCATGGACAATGTGGTCGAGTCTGGTAACGGACGCACACTGGCTATTGCAAAAGCGTATGAATCAGGCAAGGCTGAAGAATATCGGGCCTTTCTGGAACAGTATGCAGCAGAGCGCGGCATTGATATTGCAGGTATCAATAATCCTGTTTTAGTCCGGACGCGCTTAACAGATACCGATCGCACGCAATTCGTAAAACTGGCGAATGAATCTGATGTGGCGCAGTACTCCGCAACCGAACGCGCTGTGAGTGACTCAGATCGTCTTCCTGATGCTTCTTTGCTAAAGATCAACAATGATGGCTCAATTAATTTAGATGGCTCTATGGACTTTGTACGCGGTTTTGTAGGGGCATTGCCAAAGTCAGAACAGGGCACGGTGATTACCGGTGACGGACGTTTAAGTCAGGAGGGGAAACGCCGTATTGAATCTGCAATTATGCAGCGTGCTTATGATGATTCTGGCCTTGTCACAAGACTATCCGAGAATCTGGATGATGATAGTAAGGCTGTATTGAATGCCTTGTTACGTGCAGCGCCGCAATTGGCACAACTGGACAGTCTGGTGAAGCAAGGTGGCCGTCATCAAAATACTTTGGCCAAGGATCTGGCACAGGCAGCGCAAAAGCTCAGTGATTTAAAAGCCAATGGCATGCGTGTTGATGATTACTTAAATCAAGGGCAGCTCATCGATGATGGACTTTCACCTGGTGCACGTGATTTCCTGAATGTCTTTGACCAGAATAAGCGTAGTACAAAAGCGATTGGCGAGAATATTCAGTCCAAGATTGATGAAATTGATGCCATGGGAGATCCGCGACAAGGTTCATTGTTTGGTGATGGGCCAGAAGAATCAGCCGCTTTAGATATCATCATGCAGAATCCGGATCAGCAGATTTCAGTTAGTCGTATGCGTCCAGATGGGGAAATGGAAGAAATCACCATGACCTTGCGTGAACGACTGGATGAACTGGAAGCAGAAGCGAAACAAGCAGAGCAAGATACACTTGCAGCACAGACCGCAATTAGTTGTGCTTTACAGTTTGGGGAATAAGTTACCCAACAAACTAAACCTTAATGAATGCTCAGATGATGGAAATTATCTGGGCATTTTTATTATGAAAGACCAATGCAAGGCCGCCGTAGCAAAAGCACTCGGTAAAGCCAAATTAAGCCAACAGGAAGCTATTGATATCGAAAATCGTATCAAAGATGCAATGAAATCTTTGGCAAAAAAAGATATTCAAAACTGGCGCAATTTATCTGATGCGGACAAACTGACTGAAGCAGGTAAACAAGTTGCTATTGATATTCAGGAACAATTGAAGCGAAAGCATAAAATTGCCGCACAAGATATTTTGACTCAATCTAAAAACTTGGCACAGCTTGATCATCCAAAACTATCAGCCAGTGAGGTTGTAGATCGCATGGTCGCGGCTCATGGTGATATGTCAGGCATTCAATCGATTGATTCAAAAGCCAGAGGCATAGCGGCTATTTATCGGGGTGAATTGGTAGAGTTCTATACCAGTATCAAAGGTGGATTAGGGGTATTTACTGATAAGAATTTAGTACAGAAAATTGTACGTGAGCGATTTAATGATAGTACTGGTGATGTTTTAGCAAAGCAGATTTCCGACAAGATGGGTGAAGTCTTTGAGGGCATGCGTCAGCGTTTCAATAGATCCGGTGGTGACATTGGGAAACTTGATGATTGGGGTTTACCACAAACGCACAACTTGGAAAAAATTGCAGTAGCAGGAAAACAGGCTTGGGTAGATAAAGCTGAAGGCTTAATTGATACTTCAAAGTATGTTCATGAGGATGGCACGTACTATTCACAGCAGGAGATCCGTGAACTACTTGAATATTCATTCGACACATTGAGCAGCAACGGTGCCAATAAAACTGAAATTGGCCGCCAGTCATTCGGGGGTAATTCTAAAGTGACCAGCCGTCATTCTGAAAGCCGGGTACTGCATTTTAAAGATGCTGAATCATGGATGGAATACCAGTCTGAATTCGGTGGCATGCCGTTTGTAGACCTAGTAGAGGCTCATATAAGTGGTCTTTCTAAAGACATTGCTTTAGCTGAAAACCTAGGCAGCAACCCAAAAGGTTCAATGAAAATCTTAATGGATGCTGCGGAAAAGAAAGATTGGCTGAATGGACTAAATGCAGACACCACAGGCAAGTCTCGTAAACGTGCACAAATGATGTTTGATGAGTTTATGGGGCAAAATACTCCACAAAGCCAGATTCTCGCCAATGGATTCTTGGCCTACCGTTCAATGAATGTTGCGTCAATGCTTGGCGGTACCACGCTTTCATCTATCACAGACCAAGCCATGATTGCGAAAACGGCCTCTGTACACAACATTGCATATAGAAAAACTTTTGGTGAGTTGGTTTCACATCTCAATCCAGCCAATAAAGAAGATCGAAAGCTTGCACATAGTTTGGGTTTGGCCACACAAGAAATGCTGGGATCAATTGCACGATGGGCTGATGATGGTTTGACATCGGTTCATGGTAAATCTGAAGCAATCGCAAGAACCTCTAGCTCACTGGCTACTCAAGTTTTACGTGTTTCCGGCTTAAATGCTTTAACTGCAGCCTCAAAAGTTGGCTTTACCAAAATTCTGATGGATAAATACGGAACACTTACCCGGACAAAAGACTGGAATGATTTAGATGTACTGGATCGGGAGTTGCTACAAGGTACTGGCTTAAGTGAAAGAGCATGGCAAGTGATGCAGCTTGCAGATCCTGTAGTGGACCGTAACGGCAATCAATTGATGTCGGCACGTTCTATTTATGAAATTCCAGATAATAAACTAACAGCATTTGGTGACCCTAAAAAAGTTAAGGATGAAATTGCATCACAGTTTCAGGCGCATTTACTTGATGAACAGGGCATGGCAGTTATTGAAGCCGGACTGCGTGAACGAACAATGCTACAGATCGGGCAGAAAGGAACAATTGGTGGCGAGATTTGGCGAAGCATGACGCAATTTAAATCTTTCCCAACAGCATTTTTAATGCGCCATGGTAGTCGCGCAATGTCATTGGATAAGGGAACTTCAAAGGCGGCATATCTGGCTTCATTATTTGCAATGACTACAGCACTCGGGGCATTGGTTGTTCAACTAAAAGAAATTGCCAGTGGGAATGATCCGCAGATTATGTATGATGAAAACGACCCACAAAAGGCGATTAACTTTTTCACACGTTCCGCAGTTCAAGGCGGTGGCTTGTCATTCATTGGTGATATTTTAGTGGCTGGTCAAGATACTACTGGCCGCGGTCTTGATAGTTTTATGGTTGGGCCTTTCGGTAATGATGTAAAAACGGTTGCTGGCTTAACAGTGGGTAACTTTACTCAGTATTATCAAGATAAAGATACCAACGCAGCCAATGAAGCATTTAAAGCTTTAAAAGGCAAGATCCCTGCACAAAACTTGTGGTACACCAAAGCTGCGACTAATCGCCTAGTCTTTGATGAAATGCAGGACATGATTGCGCCAGGGTATCGTGAAAAATTATTGCGTAAAGCCGAACGTCAGCACGACCGGACGCGCTTCTGGGGTGATGATGTTGGTGATATTCAGATGCCTGATTTTGAGCGTATCGTGGAGTAAGTAGGACACCCAACAAAGCCGTTCCTAGTCCCCTGTATATATGGCCTATATACGGGGGATTTTTTATGTCGGATGTAAAGAAGTTACGTTTTTTAAAGCCTGAAACAGTAGAGAAATTAAAACTCTGTATGGAGATGGCCGGCACGGATGCAGTCGATCTAATGACTGAAGCTTATGGTCAGGATGTTTTTGACAAGACAGGTCGTGGCGATAAGGTCTGGTTATACAAAGGGGCAAAAGAAGCGCTGACCTGCATGGAGAAACTGAACCGCGTCTTGCTTGATGATGAATTGTCAGCTGGCGATGGAAGTGATCGAAAGGTATCACCAGAGGCGCAGGCAGCTGCATTACTTGAAAGTGTGGCCAAGAAGTTAGAAGAACGCAAACAGCGTCCGAGCTAATACATGATCAAGGTCAGCTTTGCTGCTTTCTTTCTGGTTTATGCGGAAGCCATGAATTGGGAAGTGCCGGATTTTCATTTAGATGTCTGTGATTTCTTGGAAAATTACGGCTCACTTGGCTTATTGATGATGCCACGTGGTCACGGCAAATCTACGATTCTGGACATCTATAACGCATGGAAACTATTCATTGATCGCAATCGGTTAATTCTGCACCAGGGCGCAACTGATGGAGATGCTTCAAAGTGTAGCCGTGGTACTCAGCAAGTCATTGAAAAGCATCCGTTGTGTCAATTGTTTGGCGTATTTAAAGAACGTGGTGAGCTGCAAAAGTGGTGGGTGACTGGATCGGAAGATGTGCGGCATGGCTCACTGCATGCGCGTGGCGTATTGTCCAACGTGACTGGTGCGCGTGCGCATGAGATTCAAAACGATGACGTAGAAATGCCAGCCAACATCGGCACACCTGAAGCACGTGAAAAGCTGCGCTATCGCCTATCTGAGCAGACGCACATCCTTATTCCTGGTGGGCAAAAGCTATTTGTCGGTACACCGCATACCCATGACTCCCTTTATACGCAAGTACAAAAACAGGGTGCAAAATGCATGATTCTTAAAATGTTTGAAAAAGAAAAACGCTTTGAAAATATCAGTGAGTGTTTATCCGACTTCGATCCGGTTTATGTGTTTAGTGGGATCAGTCATACAGCTAAGCTGCTCACACGTGATGAAGATTATGCAGTCTATAAAATTGGTAATACCTTCAAGATTGTTTTAAAAGAAACACACTATCTGATCGATTTATACAGTGAATCACTATGGCCAGAACGCTTTACACCAAAAGTCATGGGTGAACGCCGTAGAGAATGCCGGACATTAAACGAATGGGATTCACAGTACCAGATGCATGCCAAGCCGGTGGGCGAAGTTCGACTTGATCCGGACAAGATGGAAGTTTATAACTGCGAGCCGGTGCTTCGACGTGCCAATGGCCAGTACATCATGATGCTTGGGGATCGTCAGATTGTCGGTATTACCATGCGTTGGGACCCATCATCTGGAAAGCTGAAATCCGATATTTCCTCAACTGCATTAGTGCTGCATGATGATTTTGGTGCCAAGTATTGGCATAGATCCGTTGCACTGACTGGCGATGTCGTTACTCATGACGCACAAGGAAATATCATAGGTGGTCAGGTATGGCAGCTTTGCGACCTGATTGAGCAATTCAATGTACCAAGCCTAACGATTGAGACTAATGGCATTGGCAACTTTGCACCAGCAGCGCTAAAAGGTGCATTAAAAGCACGTCGTATTCGTTGCGGGGTAAAAGAAGAACACAGTGTAGGGAATAAAAACAAGCGTATTTTAGAAGCGCTAGAAGGGCCGTTAATGTCGGGCTTATTATGGGTACATACATCCGTCATTGACACCCCAGAAGAAGGCGAGAATAGCTCAAGACAGTATAAAAATATGCGCATGTTTAACCCTGCAATTACTGAACAACCAGATGATGATCTGGATTCATTAGCTGGTGCTGTTACTGATTCACCGGAACGCGTAGGCAAAATACACAGAAATAATGAGGTCAATGAAAGCCCTAATTGGAGAACAAACGGTGGTGTTGTTGAAGCCACCTTAGATTTTGAAAATTAGGGGTGGATCATGGCAGTTCCAGAACAAACGCCGTATATCGAACACACTGGAAATGGTGCTACAACCAGCTTTGCGCTGAAATTCCAGTGTGAATCAAAAGACCATTTGATTGTCTTGGTGGATGAGATTGAACCACCGATTGAGACGTGGAGCTTAACCGGTGGCAATGTGGTATTCACCACGGCACCAGCAGCTGGCAAAAAGATTACCTTACAGCGCAATACACCATTTAGCCGAACCACTGACTACCAATCTTACAATAATTCATTCCGTCCACCGGCTGTGAATAAAGACTTTGACTGGATCTGGTTGAAGCTTCAGGAATTAGGTGTTGCAGACTGGATTTTAGGCGCACGTATTGATGCATTAAAAAACTATGTAGATGATCGGGATGACGAGTTGCGTGCTTATCTCATGGAGGAGATCCGCAAGCAGGGTGTAGCTTTAGATCAGCTGGATGAATACTACAATTATCTCATGCAGCGTCTTGCACAAATTGCCGTGGATAAAGGTTGGGAGGCGAGTTTTGTTGTTGACGCGAGCGGTAAGACTCAGCAAGAAATCAACAACTCGGTCATTTATCAGTGCGACACAGTTGCAGATTTAGCTACAATCTTCCCACGTGGGGCTAACCACATCGTGCATGTTCGTCGGTACTCGGCAACTTCTAAGTGGGTAGGCGGTCAAGATTACCGATGGGATGCAGCATCCACAGATGCAGTAAACGACTTTGAAACTATAGCCTCACCATTCTCCGCAAATGGGCGTTGGAAAGCTGTGTTTAAAAACAATGTGATGAATGCCTGGTCATTGGGTTACTTTGGTGATGGTACTACAGATAATGCTGCAAGGCACAAGGCTGTCTCAAAGTGGATGCACGAAAATAATGAAACTCGTAAGCTAATTTTCAGTAGTGGCGATTTCTTGTTTAATGGTGAAAGTGGAAACTTTTACCTAGTAAGCAATACAGACTACCAAATCAAACCAACCGCGAAAATCAAAGGTGGCTCTTCTTTTGATGATAACGGGATTTATTTCGGTACATCTTATGATAATAATCAGTATTTAACGAATGTAAAAGTTTATGGCGGTGGGACTTTTGACATGTCTGGTACGGGATATATGCGAACAGCGTATCACATACGCACAGTTATTTTCATCCCAAAGCAAGATAAGGTCACTTTTGATGGTATTACTTTTACTGGTGGTGATTTTGTTTGGTCTATTGTTACGGGTGCAACCCTACGCGAGTCTGACCAAGAAAACTGTGTAATCAAGAACTGCACATTTGATTTTCACATGGTTGACATGCCCGATTCAAAGAATAGCGACTTTACCGCTATTTATGTGAACACGCCTAATGCTACGATTAGAAATAATACTTTTAACGCTAAGAGTGTACGCGCCAGGATGCTTGGAACAGCAGTTGAGTTCCACCACCACGGTGGATCGTTATTAAATAATACATTCAACGATGTTGGGGTCGGCACTTACATTGCACAACAAGAGGAAGTGCATACAAACGATACGATAATACAAGGGAACAAAGGTACGTGTACGGGTCTATTTGTAGCATATTGGTCTGATGGTGGTGTGCAGAGGTATGCTTTAAGAAACTCGATTATAGGGAATACCATTAAGCAGCGAAATTTCCCGTCCAGTGCAGAGCAATCAGCAATTGGGTTAGTGCCGCGCTCTAGCGGATTAAGCTTCATTGCATTTATTCATACTGACCCAACAGCAAACCAACTACCCCTAATAACTGGCGGCTTAACTATATCGGGTAATAGTTTTACGCATTCACAAGTAGACGCAGCATCAACGTTTATTAATTTCATATCACAAGCCCCACATGGCATATCTGTGATTGGAAATGATTTGCGCGTAGCAAATCTAATCACCACCCCTTCGGGTCGGTTAAGTAAACCTATTAGTAGACTTACAATGCGGCAGAACACTATTAATGGGGAATATCTATCAAGCACTACTTCGCCAGTCTCATTTAGAGCAAACTCAGTAACAAACTGTGTTATTGACTTGTCGGATATTACTTATGAAACGCTATCAAACAAAAATATTCCACTGATCAGTTGGGATGTGGTATCTAATGGGAATTATTTGAATACCATTATTGAGGGCGAATACAGCTACCCTACATACTCAACAGTATTATACCCTGCAGATTTCTTTGCTGGTTCAAACGCTAACACTGTTTCGCATGTGTTCAGTGCCAACATAAACATCCCCGCTGCAACTGTGGCGGGTGCTGTTCTTGCTAGTGTCACAGTGGATATAGCTATCAACAGTAAGTTGCGTGTGCTAAGTGCTAGTATTGGGCTTGAATCTACCCTCACACTACCTGTCTACTTGTCGAGAAGATCGTCAGCACTAGCCTATACTGGTGTTGGCTATACAACACAGGCGATTGCTGCGCCAACCGCTATAAGCGCAACATTCTATACTACACGAGTATGATTAAGTGTTGACTAAATCCTGAGCCTACCATGCGAGTTGATTGGTTTGGAGTAATCACTCAACAAACCCCTACCAACCCTGATCTTTAATTAGATCAGGGTTTTTTAATGTCAAAAATAATTGGGGGCGGCATGTCCGATCAGAAAGCGGCAGTAATGGAAATGGCAGCGACCGTTTCTTCCGCTGCATCAAAAACAACGTATGCAGGGGCCGCTTCTGGTTTCGTGGCATGGCTTGCGTCAGTCGATGTCCTGGCTTGGATGGGTATCGCACTTGCTTTAGCAGGCTTCGTTGTGAACTGGTACTACAAGCGACTGGAAAATAAACGAGCCGATGAGATCCACAAACTAAAAGTAGAGCAATGGGAGAAATATTACGATGTCAAACAAGACTAAATACTATGTAATTGGTTCTTCTCTGGTGCTTGCAGCAGGAATGTGGATTACTGGTCCAAGTGATGAGCAGGTGCAAGCCACTGCAGTCAAAGAGGGCTATACATCCAAGCCAGTGATTCCGGTTAAAGGAGATGTACCGACCATTGGTCACGGCACCACGGTCTATCCAAACGGTGTGCGCGTCAAAATGACCGATCCAGCGATTGACCGCAAACAAGCGTTTGAATATCTCAAACTACACATGGATAAAGATGCACAGCGCTTCAATAAAACTGTTCTGAATATTCCAATTTCACAACCTGAATATGATTTGTACTTAGATTTCACATACCAGTACGGCACTGGTGCCTGGTCTGGGTCATCAATGCTTCGTCATTTGAAAGCGCGTGAATATATCCAGGCGTGTAAATCACTTCTGAAGTGGAAGTATGTGGCCAAGCGCGACTGCAGTATTCGTTCTAACAATTGCTATGGCGTATGGGCTCGACAAGTTGAGCGCTATAACAAATGCATGGGAGTGAACTAGATGCCACTTTTATTACTGATCGGGAATAACAAACGCTGGTCCCTGATTGTTGTGCTGTGCATCGTAATTATCTGTCAGCTGTTTCAGGCCAATCGTTTAGCCGGTGATTTACGCAAAGCCGAAACGACATGCCAGGACAAAATCAATAAAAAGCTAAAGCCATATCTTGATGCTGAAAAGAAAGCACAGGAGCTGGCCAACAAAGCAGGTGAAGAATATGAAGAATCAAAAGAGGTTGAGCGTGTCAAAACCGAAGTTATTACACGTGAAGTGCAAAAGATCGTGGAACGTCCTGTTTATATCCACACTAATTGCTTTGATGACGATGGGGTGTCAGCAGCCAATGCCGCTGGTAATTCCAGCAAACCTTAAAACGCCTTGTCCTGATCTATTGGAATTAAAGTCTGGCCAAGCCAAAGAAGTGTTGCAGGTAATGGTGGATGACCGACGAAAGTATGTAGATTGTAAGCAGCGCCATGCGGCTATAATTGAAATTGTAGCAAAGTCCTCAAAGTGAGGGCTTTTTGCTTATAATGAATCAGGTATGTTTTTGAATGTGTACAGTAATGTGTACATAAATATTTATAAAATTAAATATTAAATAAAAAATATATCTAAATTAGTAACTTGCTATCTTAGCCATCCATATCGAAAATTATGGTAGGTTTTTCAGAGCATTTTGACATATTTAGGTTTTCTATGTTTAAAGCAACAGCAGCACCACAAGATCCAATGATTTTGCAGTTTGTGCCCATTTTGACACAAGCCTGTGAAATTTTGCGAGAAGAATATCAGCGTTATTGTTCTGGTGCGGCTTTTGATGTCATTAAAAAGAATGATAATTCTCCGGTGACTCAGGCAGATTTTCGGGTCAATACTTATCTGACCCAAGCTTTGGCAGAGATTTCGAGCTTGCCTTTACTGTCTGAAGAAGGACAGGAACATGAACGCCGCTCATGGTCAGAATTCTGGTTACTGGATCCGTTAGATGGCACTAAAGAGTTTTTGCACCAGCGCCCCGAATTTACCATTAATTTGAGTCTGGTCAGAGGCAGTTTGACCACTTTTGCCATATTGGCGGTTCCAGAGCAGCAACTGATTTATTTCTGTCCTGAGCAGGGCTTGCCTTATAAATATGATATTCAAACTAGAACATGGTTTGCTTATGCAATGTCTTCGACATCTAAAATGATTGCTGTGGGACTGAGCCAAAGTAGCCAGCAGAAACCAAAATATCTGGAGTATTTGCAAAGTTTGGCCAAGCTCACGCAATACACTGAATTTAAAGCGGGCAGTGCCTATAAATTTTGCATGATGCTGGAAGATCAGGTGGATATCTATCCACGGTTTCATCCGACCTCGGAATGGGATACCAGCGCTGGTCAATGTATGCTCGAACGGATTGGTGGTGGTCTGGTCGATTTAGAAGGCCGTCCATTTATTTATAATCATCGGGATACCTTGCTGAATGGCGGATTCATTGCCTATAAGAATAATGATATGAAAATTATTGCATTGCATGCAGTGTCTGACATGCAGGCCGAGCATTGAGCAAAATTCTGAGCGTGTTATAGTGGTGCTTAACCTATTACCAATCCAGAGTTGGCTGTAACGTGTCCCTGAAACTGCTTCCACCGAGTATGTTGAGTGCAATTGATTTATTGCCTGATGTACAGACGCCTGTCACCTTATTCACACGGCATTCGATTCGTGAGGAGGTTCCGGGTCAAGGTTTGGCAGGCTATGATCTGCAACTGACCAGTCAGGGGCGGGATCTGGCGCAGGAATGGGGCGCTTATCTGGCTGATCAAACCGATCGCGTGATTCATCACTGTATCTCGAGTCCGATTCAGCGTTGTATTGATACTGCTGCACTGATGATTGAAGGGGCAGATGCGGTTACCCCTGAGCAGAATACCCATCGTATTGAAATTATTGAACAGGGACTTCTGGTGGAGCCTGGCAGCTTTGTGCTAGATATTCAAAAAGCCGGACCTTATTTTGCCAAGCAGGGTGCGCTTGGTTTTATTAACAGTTTTGTCAATAATGCCTTGCCGGGGATGAAACAGCCGATTCATGGCGTAGTAGATGTACTGGAACTGATTTACAACACTCATCCACAAAATAAATATGGGCTGAGTTTGGCCGTTAGCCACGACACCATTTTGGCAGCAATGATTGCGGTGATGTCGGGACGTCAGGACGTCAGTCGGGAAGACTGGCCAAAAATGATGGAAGGTCTGTTTGTATGGTTTGAAGGTGATGTATTTTTAGAATCCAAACTGAAATGGATCTGGCGCGGTCAGGTACATGAACTGGATATTGCCGATTTTAAACGTTCCCAACTTTCTTAAATCAAATTGATCTATTCAAAACTCAATTGTTCGCAGCAATTGAGTTTTTTATTGGGGAGTTAGAAATTATGAAGATCGTATGGCGTTTCATATTGATCATTCAATAAAGTTCAGGCTAAAACGATAAAAATAAATTCTAAACTGCACCTTTTTACATTTATAGGGTGAAAATTCAATAATGTAAGTATAAAAATTATCTATGCTTAATAAATATAGAAATATTCATTTTGAGGAAAATTATGAAAGTTATCACAATTTTTAGCCTGATCGCGATTCTAGGTTTAACCGCATGCCAAAAACGGGATACTGATAATACGAAACAGGATAAGACTACTTCGCCATCCTCTATGGATAAAGATCAATAATCTAAAAAGGGAGGTGCGACTTATTTTTTTATCTCATCGTATTGGCAGGATGAGGGGCATCTAAACGGATTGTTTTTCTGATTTCTTGAAATTTCAGGCACAAAAAAAGCCCTAAAAAAGGGCTTTTTTCATTTGCGATTAGTTAGAAGCTAATGCTTTAACTTGCGCGTTCAAGCGGCTCTTATGACGAGCTGCTTTGTTTTTATGGATGATGCCTTTGTCAGCCATACGGTCGATTACTGGAACAAGCGATTTGTACGCTTCAGTAGCAACTGCATAGTCATTAGTGCTGATAGCAGCTAATGTGCGTTTAAGATAGGTACGAACCATAGAACGCAAGCTTGCGTTGTGTTTGCGTGCTTTAACGTTTTGACGAGCACGTTTTTTAGCTTGAGCAGAGTTTGCCACTCGTGCACTCCTTGAAATAGATTGGTCTGGGCGGGCTGAAACTCAACTGAAAACCAACATCAGAGGAATTATCACCAGCCCGTAAACAAGTGCCATATTTTGATTAAACTAAGCACCGAAGTCAAGTCTTGACATGCTTTGACAACATTTTAGATGCAGAAAAATTCTAAAGAAAACGTTAGATTAGTATTCCACCTAGGAGATCGTATAAAAAATGACTAAATCACTGACTCATCCCATCGTGATAGGTGCCACCGGCTTGGTGGGAAAACAACTGATAAAACGTTTGCAAGCTGAGCCGACTTGCCAGCAGATTACTGCAGTGGTCAGAAAACATCAAAATGATCTGGATGCTTTGGATAAAGTTCAACAACTGGTACTGGAAGATTTCCTGATGTTGAATGATCAGGATGTCAGCAAGCATAGCCATGGTTTTAGCTGCCTGGGCAGCACCATGAAAAAAGCCGGATCCAAACAGGCATTTTATAGTATTGACTATACCATAAATGCTCACTTTGCAGAGCTATTACAGCAAACCTCAGCCCATTATCTTTTGCTAAGCGCAATGGGTGCCGATTCCCAATCACATTTTTACTATAATCGGGTTAAAGGTGAACTGGAGGAATATGTACAAACATTGACTCTGGACAGAATCAGCCTGATCCGACCTTCATTGCTCATTGGTGAACGTCCGGAGCAGCGTTTTTTGGAAGATATCGCGCAGCAGGTTTACCACAAAGTATCGCGTTTTATTCCAGATAGTTTTGCCTATAAGCCAGTGACAGCCGATCAGGTGGCTCATACTATGGTCGAGGCCGCGCTGACTCAGACGGTAAAATTTGAAATTTATGATAATTTACGCATACAAAAAATGAAATGAGGGGAAAACACCGTGTCTACAGCAGCATTTGTCACCTGTGACTTGTTAGATGATCATCCAGAATTAGAGCTTCAGGTAGTTACACCTTGCCTGGACGGTAAATTTTTCAAGAGTTATGGGGCGCGCAAAACCTTTGGCGGTCAGATTGTGACAGTAAAATGTTTTGAAGATAACTCACGGGTGAAAGAGTTATTGGCCACAGATGGAACAGGCAAGGTCCTGGTGGTGGATGGTGGTGCCTCCATGCGCTGTGCCTTGATGGGTGACCTGATTGCCGAATCAGCGGTAAAAAATCACTGGAATGGCGTCATTATTTACGGTTGTGTCCGTGATGTCGATGCGATTGCTGAACTTGATCTTGGTGTGCATGCATTGGCGGCTATTCCGCAAAAGAGCAACCGCAAGGGTGTGGGTGAAGTTGATATCTCTCTCTGTTTTGGTGGTGTCACGTTTAATGCAGGCGAGTATGTTTATGCAGACAATAATGGTATTGTGGTGTCTAAAACAGCATTAGTGGCTTAATCGGCTGAAATCTGCATTTCTGCATGCAAGAATAACAACAAAACTCATCTGTACCCTGAAAGACAGGATGTTTACATTCTGTCTTTCAGTTTAATAAAACAAAAAACAGGAAAATAGTATGTTGGGTCATCAAATTAAAGTTGTACAAGCTTTGGCCTCTTCAATCGCTGAAGGTGGACGTGGGATGGTGGGTACACCGTTTCCAAATCAGCCTGAAAAAGCCTTGAAGCTCTATGAATACGAGGGTTCACCATTTTGTCGTCGGGTGCGTGAAGTCATGACCTTGCTAAATCTGGATTATGAAGTTTATCCATGTCCACGAGGGGGTACTCATTTCCGTCCTGAGGTGCAGCAATTGGGTGGAAAACTGCAATTTCCTTTTTTAGTTGATGAAAATACCGGTGATCGATTCTATGAGTCTCAGGATATTATCGATCATCTGTTCAAGCATTATGGCAAAACCGGCAAAACTCCCAAGAAATATGCTCACTATCCTAAAATTCCAGTGGCTGCAATTGCGGGAACCGTCCTCAATGGTTTACGCGGCGGAATGGTGAATCCCAAGATTAAGGATCGGCCAACACCTGAACTGTTATTAGAATTATGGGGCTTTGAGGCCAGTCCTTATACTCGAATTGTACGCGCCGTTTTGAGTGAACTGGAAGTGCCGTTTGTTTTTCATAATGTCGCTAAAGAGCGCTGGCAAGATTATGGACCGGCCAAATTGCGTTTAAAACCGGGAAAATATGAACCACTACCAGGCGGTAAGCGTGAACATTTGTTTGAAATGATGGGAAATAATATTCAGCTTCCCTATCTGGTCGATCCAAATACAGATACCAAAATGTTTGAATCGGCTGAGATTGTGAAATATTTAAAACAGCAATACGGTACTGCTTAAAGTAGGAAACTTGCGTAACTTCAAAGATTTTCTATCTAGAACTGCCATCTTATCAACAGATGGCATTTTTTTATCTGTGTTTAGTGTGAGAGAGATTATGTGTCTCTATGCGCATAAAACCAAAACTTATAAATAAATGAAAAAAATCATGATTTTTAGAGCTTTTTTGTTTATATTTTAATCTTTAATGGGACATAACAATAAATATAAGGGGCGTGCTTATGACAGCACCAGAGGCAGTCTTGCCAGTACCTGTATTAATCGTTGAAGATGAATATGTTATTCAGCGCCGTTTAAAAATTATATTAACCAATCTGGGGTATAACGAAGACGTTCTGCTATTTGCCAATACGGTTAAAGAAGCATATTCCATAATTCAACAACAGCCGATTGCACTGGCCTTGGTGGATTTAGGGTTACCAGATGGGAATGGGATTTCAATTATTGAAAAAATCCGCGAACAGGACGCACAAGCGTTGATTCTGGTGGTGTCTGCCTGGAGTACCCAAGATAGCCTGTTTAGGGCAATTCAGGCCGGTGCGACCGGTTATGTGCTGAAAGAACGGGATGATGTTGAAGTCGCCTTGGCTATTCGCAGTATTTTGCGTGGCGGTGCACCGATTGATCCCTTTGTTGCCCGTGAAATTTTAAAACAGATTTCTATTCCCACCATTTCAGGAACAGTAGAACAGAACAGGCCAGCTGCGGATCAGGAAACGCTCACACAGCGGGAGCAGGAAATCCTGTCCTTGGTCGCGCAAGGTCTGAGTAATCGTGAAATTGCCGAGCAGCTCTGTGTATCACGCTATACCGTCGAAAGTCATATTAAGCATATTTACCGCAAACTCTCGGTCAGTAAACGTACCAAGGCGGTCAGTACCGCACGGCATCTGGGAATTCTGTAATGTCATCTGCCTGTTCCAGAAGCAGCAAACGGCAGCGACTGAAATGGATCGGTGTTTTTGTCCTGTGCAGCTGGCTCTGTATGTTCTGTAGGATGAGTCAGGCGCAAAGCCATTTTCAGATTAATGATCTTTGTCAGGTGAAGATCGACTATATTCAGAAAGTTCAGGCTCAGAGCCATACCGAGATGCCGACCTCGGGCTGGCAAAGCGTACGTTTGCCGGATAACTGGCAGCACAACTGGAAGAATTATCATGGGGGTGCGTGGTACAAGATCGTCTGGCGCTGGTCATGTCAGGACAATATTCGTCTTGCAGAACCGGTTGCCTTTTCTATTGATTATATTAATTCGGCAGGTGCCGTATTTCTGAATGGTGACTTGCTTTGGTCTGACCGGAACTTGCAAGAACCCTTGTCGAAAAGCTGGAATATGCCGCGTTACTGGGTTTTCCCGATTAGTGGTTTGCGTAAAGACAGTAATGAAATCCTGATTTATGTAAATGGCTACAGTTTCCAAAGCGCGGGCCTAGGCAATATTCAATTTAATAATGTGCTGGTGAATAGCCAGCAGTATTTGGAAAAAATCTGGGATCGCCGTACCGTATTCCAGATCAATATGATTTTCTCTGCCACGATTGGGCTGATCTGTTTCATTATCTGGTTATTCCGGCGTTCAGAAACCACTTTTGGCTGGCTGGCACTCAGTTCACTGTTGTGGATTCTGTTTATTTCCAATGTTTTGACGACAGAAAATTTTCCATTTCGCTCCACGATTTCGGCAGCTAAAGCCAATATGCTTTTTTTCATTGCCTATATCCATTGTTTTTGTCTGTATTTGATCCGCTTTGTAAAACAGAAATTTAAGCAGTTGGAGCGAGGATTTATTCTGGTCAGCATTCTGTCCAGCCTACTGGTGATGATCAGTCCTTTGGATTATTTGGAGCAGGTACTGGGTGGAGTGTTTATCATCTATGTATTGCTCTTTGTCAGTTGTACTGTGTATATCAGCTATCAGGCCATCAAAACCCGAAATGGAGAATATCTCTTCCTGATGCTGTGTCTCTGGGGAATTCTGCTGTGTGTAGTCATCGACCTGATCATGTTGAACCAAACCAAGATCAATGAATTTTCACCTTTATCTCCCTATACCTCACCAATTATTACCTTGTTTGTCGTGCTGATTATGGGCACACGCCTGAATCGTAATGTCAGGAAAATCGAAAAATTTAATACCCAGTTAGAACGTAAAGTCCAGCAGGTCAGTGCTGACCTGAATAAAAGCCTGAGCGATAAACATCAATTGGAGCTGACGAATGTTCGTCTGCAAGAGCGGATTAATCTGTCACATGAACTGCATGACGGGTTGGGAGGGTCTATTGTCCGTTCCATGATTCTGGTGGATCAAAGTAGCGAAACAGTTTCTAAACAGCAGTTTCTTTCCATGCTGAAACTGCTCAGAGATGATCTCAGACAAATCATTGACAGTGGTTCATCTATTGAAAATAAAGTCCCACAAACGCCGGTACTCTGGATCGCACCGGTACGTTATCGTTTTACCCAGCTGATGGAAGAAATGGGGATTGTAGTTGAATGGTCATTTCCAAAAGTCTGGCAGCGTGAACCGACGGCATTACAGTGTTTGACCTTGATCCGAGTAGTCGAAGAAAGTCTGACCAATATCATTAAGCATAGTCAGGCCAGTCAGGTAAAAGTCAGTCTGGAATATTCCCAGCCACATCAGCTTACTTTAAGCATTCAGGATAATGGCATCGGTTTCGATGCTGACATGGTGCAAAAAAATGGTCTGAGTATTGGAATGCGCAGCATGAAAATGCGGGTTGAGCGCATGGGAGGATTGTTCCAGATTGAATCTGAACAAGGAGATACGCTGATTCGTGTTGTATTAGAGCTGTATCAGCCTTAATTAGTTAGAATTCTAGACTCTAAAAATAAAAAAGAGGATCATGTGATCCTCTTAAAATTATTGCCTAAATAGAACCGTGGAAAGATTACTCGTCTTCTGGCGGTGGAACCAGCATCAACACGGCTTCATTTAATAATGCAGCAACATCTTCCAGAATTTCTTCATCAGCGAAGTCTTCACCGAATAACAGCGCTTCACCATCTGCAAGCTGTTTGAGTTTTGCGGTAAATGTCTCAGAGATGCACACACCCTCACCATTTGCCCAGAACAGAACGTCGCCGTCCGTTTCAGTATAAAGCAGGCGTGACGCAGGTTCGAGCATCAGGCTATAGCCCTGATCGAGTGCTTCTTCCAGATCACCTGTACCGATTTCTTCTGCTTCAGGCAGGTTTTCAGGATATTTAGGTTCGGACATCAAGCTCATGATGGCATCTTCGAGAACATTGGAATTATGCAGTTGCTGCATGATGTGTTCTTTCAGATATTCCAGCTCATTGCTGCTCACTTCACCGATAGCACCGACTTGATCACGGATGATATCCAGCAATGGGTTACGCAGCGTTTCATTTTCAGAGAATTTATCCCCGACACGATCCATCATGTCACTGATATTTGGCATGCGGAAACCGAATGAATAAGTCAGGCAGTCATCTTCAGCCACGCCGTAATGAGCCAGACCAGGCGGCACATAGAGCAAGTCGCCAGGTGCCAGCACTTCATCAAAGTTCACTTCTATTTCAGGCAATAATTTAAGCGGTTGACCCGGAACAAATGGAGTTTCGGTATCACACATTTGCCCAAGCTGCCAGCGACGATGGCCATAGCCTTGTACCAGAAACACATCATAGAAATCGAAATGCTTGCCGACTGAACCGCCTTGCGGTGCATAAGACACCATGATGTCATCGCGACGCCATTGTGGAATAAACGGGAATTTTTTCCAAAGTGCCGACAGGTCAAATGAATAGTGATCTACAGCCTGAACCAAAAGCGTCCAGAGCTTGGGCATTTTCTGGAAATCTGCTTTGAGCAAAGGTGAAGATTTCACGCTCCATTGATTCGGATCACGATCTTTCTGCTTGATGAGACGGGCAGTGACATGTTCTTCAAGCGCAAGTTCCATCACATCATTGGGTTCAAGCAAACTGGCGATTTCAGGCATTGCATTACGCACCAGTAAAGGTTTCTTTTGCCAGTATTCGCTAAGGAATTGTTCAGCGGTAATACCGCCTAATACGTCTAAAGGTTGAGACATAGATTACAGCCTGAATTTAAAGAGAGAGATTAAGGAACTAAAATTTTTAATTCACGAAGAATATTGCATAGCTTGATCATCGGCATACCCATCAGTGTGGTCTGGTCTTGCCCGGTCATTTCTTCAAACAGGCTAATTCCTAAGCTTTCACATTTGAAACTGCCAGCACAATGCAGTGGCTGTTCAATCTCGACATAGCGCTCGATTTCGGCCTGAGAAAGTTTACGAAACTTGACTTTATAGTGTTCGACCAGACTTTGTTCAAAACCCGTCGATTGTTGCTGTACACTGAGCGCCGTACTGAAATAGACAATCTTGTCCGAGTTAGCTTGGAGCTGGCGAATGGCTTTTTCAGTCGTTAACGGTTTACCGATAAAAATATCCGGTGCACCTTCACGCCATGCCACCTGATCCGAGCCGATCACAATCGCTTCAGGATTCTGTTCGGCAATATATCTGGCTTTCTCGAAAGCTAGTCGTTGTGCCAGATCATCTGCGTGATTTTCCCCGCGAGGAGATTCATCAATATCCGGTACCATGGAAATATAATCAATATGCAGACGATCCATCAGCGCTTTGCGGGTTTGACTGGATGATGCCAAAATAATCTGTACAGAATTCATTAGACAGCATATTCCTCAAGAATATTTAACGGCACATAAGCCAGAACAGCTTTGTGACAGGCTTGCAGCTTGATTGGAGGTGCTTGACCTGCTTCATAGGCTTCGACCCAGCGCGTTACGCAGATACACCAGAAATCGCCAGGTTGCAGGCCGGGGAAATCCAGTTCAGGCAAAGGCGTAATCAGGTCATTACCGACTTTTTGAGAAAAATTCAGAAATTCTGAAGTCATTTGCGCGCAAACCGTGTGCTGGCCCAGATCAGTGGTCGCAGTATGGCAAAAGCCATTGCGGAAATAACCGGTAATCGGATCGAAGCAACAGCTGGACAAAGGCTCACCTAACACGTTCAAACGGTTAAGATTTGGATCAGGATGTATCGACATAGGGACTGAATCTAAAAGAGGCTTTTTTCTATCATAACAAAACTTTGGCATTCATAATGTTTTCTGCAAAAGATGCTAACCTTTTTCTGCATAATCATTTAAAATCGCCTGGTTTTAATATCTATAAAGTGAGCTCTACATGAACTTTCAGCGTATGACTGACCTCGATTTAGCAGGTAAACGTGTTCTGATCCGTGAAGATTTAAACGTTCCTGTTAAAAATGGTGTGATCACCAGCGATGCGCGTCTTCGTGCAGCATTGCCAACGATTAAAGCAGCACTAGAAAAAGGCGCTGCAGTCATGGTGTATTCTCATCTGGGTCGTCCGGTTGAAGGTGAGCCTAAAGCTGAACAGTCACTTGCTCCTGTAGCGGCTTACTTGACTGAAGCTTTGGGCCAAGAAGTAAAACTGTTTACTGACTATTTAGATGGCGTTGATGTTCAGCCAGGTCAGGTCGTTCTGCTTGAAAACTGTCGTTTTAACGTCGGCGAGAAGAAAAACAATCCTGAACTTGCAGCAAAATATGCAGCGCTGTGTGATGTATTTGTAATGGATGCCTTTGGTACAGCGCACCGTGCAGAAGCCTCTACTGAAGGTGTAGCGCGTTTAGCGAAAGTTGCAGCAGCAGGTCCTTTATTGGCAGCTGAACTGGATGCGCTTGGCCGTGCACTGAAAACTCCAGAAAAACCAATGGTGGCGATTGTTGCAGGTTCTAAAGTTTCAACCAAACTTGACGTTTTGACCTCACTTTCTGATATCTGTGATCAATTGATCGTTGGTGGCGGTATTGCCAACACTTTCCTTGCTGCGGCAGGCTATAACGTGGGCAAATCACTGTGTGAAAAGGATCTAATCGATACAGCAAAAGCCATTGCTGCAAAAGTATCAGTTCCACTTCCAACTGACGTAGTCGTTACAGATGCCTCTGAAATTAACTTTGAAGATTTCTTGGGTTCATTGGCTGCTGCGAAAGCGACGGTGAAAAACGTTGCAGATGTTGCTGACAACGACATGATCCTAGATGTAGGTCCAGAAACTGCGAAAGCATTTGCAGAAATCCTGAAAACCTCTAAAACCATTCTTTGGAATGGCCCGGTCGGCGTATTTGAAGTAGATCAATTCGGTGAAGGGACTAAAACTTTATCTTTAGCAATTGCTGAATCGGAAGGTTTTTCGATTGCGGGCGGTGGGGATACACTTGCTGCGATTGATAAATATGAAGTGGCTGACAAAATTGGTTATATCTCGACGGGTGGCGGTGCATTCCTTGAATTCGTTGAAGGTAAAACCCTTCCTGCAGTTGCGGTATTGTTAGAACGTGCTTAATGGCATGTCCTAAGCTAAAAAGCTGGCCAAGTGCCAGCTTTTTTTTATGTCATTTTTTTGACAGTGAAAACTTACCCTTCATGGCTTCGTCATTAAAATGCAATAAATCTGTCATAAGATGCAGTCATTAAATCACCAAATGACGAGAATACGTGATGAAAAAACAGTTAACTACGGCAGTATTATTAGCAGCATCTCTGGCACTGACTGCATGTGCAAAACAGGAAAGCGCACCAGAAACTGAAGCAGAAAGCTCGGCAGCAGTGGCGGATCAGACTGTAACTCCAGAACAGCAAGCCGCCATTGACGCTATTGATCAGCCAATTTTAGATGAAAAAAATACCGATATTCCAGCTGAAGTTGCCAATGCGCCAGCCGATGAAGCGACTGCAGACGAGTCAGTTACTGCGACTTCAGAGCCTGTAGCACCTTAATCTGGCTGATGTGACACAAAATCCCTGCAAATGCAGGGATTTTTTTTAAATAGTGTTATTTGTTGCTGAATTGAAACCTTTGAACATGTAGAATATGGGGCATTCACTGGGAGGATATTATGGCTCTTATTTCATTGCGCCAGCTCTTGGATCACGCCGGCGAACATGCTTACGGCGTACCAGCATTTAACGTAAACAACTTAGAACAAATGCGTGCAATTATGCTTGCAGCAGATGCAACCAATTCACCTGTTATCGTACAAGCATCTGCGGGTGCGCGTAAATATGCAGGCGCTCCGTTCTTGCGTCACCTAATTTTGGCTGCAATTGAAGAATGGCCACATATTCCAGTGGTAATGCATCAAGACCACGGTACGAGCCCTGACATTTGTCAACGTTCAATCCAGTTAGGCTTTTCATCAGTGATGATGGACGGCTCACTGGGTGAAGACGGTAAAACACCAACTTCATATGAATATAACGTTGATGTGACTCGCCGTACAGTTCAAATGGCACATGCGTGTGGCGTATCTGTTGAAGGTGAAATCGGTTGTTTGGGTAGCCTTGAAACAGGTATGGCGGGTGAAGAAGATGGCGTAGGCGCAGAAGGCGTACTGGATCATTCTCAACTCCTGACTTCAGTTGAAGAAGCGCGTAGCTTCGTTGCTGATACCAATGTTGATGCGCTTGCAATTGCAGTAGGTACTTCACACGGTGCGTACAAGTTCACGCGTCCACCTACAGGTGATATTCTTGCGATTGACCGCATTAAGGAAATTCACGCAGCACTTCCAAACACGCATCTTGTCATGCACGGTTCAAGCTCTGTGCCACAAGAATGGTTGGCAGTGATTAACCAGTATGGCGGCGACATCAAGGAAACTTACGGTGTTCCGGTTGAGCAGCTGGTTGAAGCGATCAAACACGGCGTGCGTAAAATCAACATCGATACTGACTTGCGTTTAGCATCTACCGGTGCAATGCGTCGTATGATGGCAGAAAAACCAAGCGAATTCGATCCACGTAAATTCTTCAGCGCAACTGTAGACGCAATGAAGCAAATCTGTATCGATCGTTACGAAGCTTTTGGTACTGCAGGTAATGCAGACAAGATTCGCCCAATTTCTTTAGAGAAAATGGTGTCACACTATAAATAATTCCCAGTGAATCATTTATAAAAAAAGCCCACTGCAAATGTGGGCTTTTTTGTAGACTTATAAATACCAAGAATAAGAGCAGCATATGGAACTGATTTTCGCAGCAGCGCTATGTAGCGTTGCGGTCTCAATATTATTAAAAGTCGCCAAAAATAAGGGCTTGAGTCCGATACACATGATTAACTGGAACTATATGACAGCCAGTCTCTTATGTTTTTTCTGGTTCCAACCTGATATTCAACATATTTCAATGTCTCAGACGCCTTGGTTGCTTATTCTGGCTTTGGGTATTTTGCTTCCGAGTGTATTCCTGCTTCTGGCCAAGGCTTTGCAAACGGCTGGGATTTTAAAAACCGAAATTGCCCAGCGACTTTCTGTAGTCTTGTCACTGGCTGCGGCCTATTTTATTTTTCAGGAACAGTTTAATCAGCTGAAAATACTCGGGATCGCTTTAGGTATTGGCGCAGTGCTGTGCATCCTGTTTTCACATCGACAAAGTACAGGACAGGGCAGTCAGGGAATGTTATATCTGGGCTTAGTCTGGGTCGGTTATGCACTGATAGATGTATTGTTGAAATATACAACCAGTCTTGGCCTGCAATTCGCGGTGGCGCTGAATCTGATGTTTGTTTGCGCTCTGATCATTTCGATGGGCTATCTGTTACTCAAATATAAAAGCTTGGGCTCGATGCAGAATATCGGCGCTGGTCTGTTATTGGGTATCCTGAATTTTGCCAATATTGCTTTCTATGTCAAAGCCCATATGCTGCTCAAGGATTCACCGGCGATCGTCTTTGCCGGCATGAATATTCTGGTGGTGGTATTTGGTGTGATAGCAGGTCTGGTATTCTTTAAAGAGCGGCTCAAACCTGCAAGTACTCTAGGATTGCTGCTAGGCTTGACTAGTGTGATTTGCCTAGCTTATGCAATGTCTGTTTGACATAAGAAGATGCAAATTCAATCGGATGTCGGAGCAGGTCGCCTGCTTCGGCCAGTCCAACTAATAAACCGGCCTGTTGGCAGTCTGGACAGTGCGGATAACGATGCTGTTGCTCTTTATAGTGCTGGAGATAAATTTTATCGCAATGATGGCATTCAAATTTCAGGGATTTGGATGTAAGGAGCGACATAGATGACCTCTATTGTTATTCTATTAGATGTAAATTAAATAAAGCAAAAAATAGGCCCGAATTGATATGGAGAGGGGCGCTTGACCCCTTTTATAGCATAAATTCCTTACAGTTTGGTGAAAATATCTTCAGCAGGTAGGCGTGATTTAGGTAGTTTGGCATTGAAATCATTTTCACTGCGATAGCCTAAAGTCAGCAATACAGAAGGGATCAAGCCTTGTTCTGCAAGTTGTAATTCTTCACTAATCATCTCCTCGTCAAAGCCGCCAATTGGTGTGGCATCGACACCTTCAATTCCGGCAGCCAAGAGCATTTGACCGAGTGCAATAAAGGTCTGGTTTTCAGCCCAACGCTGAATATCACCTTTTTCATTACGATAATAATGAATATAACCTGCACGGGTATTTTTCTGACCTTCTTTGGCGGATTCATCTTTAAATCGGCCACTGAGATCATCGCGGTTCAATAAGTTTTCCAGATGCAACTCATTAATATCGGCTTTGGTGCAGAATAAAATGGTATGGGATGAATCCAGAACTTTGGGTGCATTGTAGGCATAAGTACCAACCAACGCTTTGGCAATGCGCTGTTTGGCTGCATCATGATCGGCAATAAAAAAATGCCAAGGCTGAATATTGATTGAAGAGGGTGTCAGACGCAAAATTTCTAATAAGCGCTCGAACTGTTCTGCCGGGATTTTCTTGCTAGGATCATAGGCTTTAGTGGTATAGCGGGTCTGCGTGATCTTGAGTAAATCCATCAATGGGCTCCAATCTTTTTAAATAAACAGCGAGTAGAAGTTTTAAATATATACATTTTTCACATCCCCCGATTATTACAATAAAAAAGCATCAGGCAAAGCCTGTTTTGAGATGATCTTGAGCTGGATTCAAGCAAAACTTAGAGTTAAATCAGATTAAAATCCAGTTTTTGTCTATTGGCACTTTTAAGCGAGAAGCGTTTAATAAGAGGCATCGCCAGCAACATGCAAATAGGTTAGCGGATGCAAGTGACCAATTACTTTAAACACAAACTGAAAACCCAGCAGCAAATCGGCTTATGGATTGGATTGGCAGATGCCTATGGAACCGAGATTGCGGCAAATGCAGGTTATGACTGGCTGCTGATTGATGGTGAGCATGCACCCAGTGATTTGAGAACGACTTTGTCGCAACTGCAAAGTATTGCTGCTTATCCCTCGCAAGCAGTGGTACGACCACCCATTGGTAGCGTACAACTGATCAAGCAACTCCTTGATATCGGTGCGCAAACGCTGTTGATTCCGATGGTAGAAACCGTGGAACAGGCCGAACTCATGGTCAGGGCAGTCCGTTATCCGCCTGAAGGAATTCGTAGCGTTGGTGCTGCACTGGCACGTGCCACCCGCTGGAACAGCATTCCAAATTATTATCAGACGGCACATGAAGAAATCTGTTTATTAATCCAGATTGAATCGGTCACAGGACTTGAAAATCTGGATGCTATTCTTCAGATCGACGGGATTGATGGCGTGTTTATTGGCGCCGTTGATCTATCTGCCACTATGGGTTATCAAGGTGATCCGAATCATCCTGAAGTACAAAAAGCTGTAATTGATGCAATCCAGCGGATTCGTTCTGCAGGCAAAGCTGCAGGAATTCTGTCAACCCAGCATGAAGTGACGCAAAAATATATCGAACTTGGCACTGAGTTTGTAGCAGTGGGCGTAGATACCAGTGTTTTGATGAATTCCTTGCGTGATCTATTGGGGAAATATAAAAAGGATATCAATGTGATTAATCCGACTAGCGGTTATTAATCAACAAGAGATTCTGAATGAATAGCTTGCTTAGATTTTTAGTTTATTTTTAACCGGAAATTCTTTAGATGAGCTATTCATTCAGCCATAAGAAAATCATAATGAACCTTCAAGATGCAGAACAATTTTTACAAGAACAGCAGAACATCTTAGAGAACCAACGTCAGCAAAAAACTAGACGAGTGCAACAAGCCTTTTTTATGATTCACGTACTGTTTGTAGCCTTAAATGCTATTCTCTTGATCCTAAATTATCAAAAGACGGGAGAGTGGAACTTGCTGTACCTCGGGCTGAGTTTCATGTCTCTAATAGGGTCTGTTGACATTTACTGTTCATAATTAACCCTATAAAGGTAGCCATAAAAATATACAGGCTAAAGCAACAGAACTTTGATAATTTC